>JAKANT010000366.1 GCA_021823635.1 Pseudomonadota bacterium | reverse complement strand
CTGTCGCGCTCGCTGGGCAAGCTGGACCTGCCGGTCGTGATGGTCGACGGCATCCACTTCCGAGACCGCGTCATCCTGCTGGCGCTGGGCATTGATGCCCAGGGGAACAAGCACGTGCTGGGGCTGCGCGAAGGCTCCACCGAGAGCACGCGGGTCGTGCGCTCGCTGCTGAGCGATCTGATCGAGCGCGGTCTCGATGCCGACCGCGCACGGCTGTGGGTGATCGATGGTGGCAAGGCGCTGCGCAAGGCGATCGTCGAGACCTTCGGGGCCACGGCGCTGATCCAGCGCTGCCAGGAGCACAAGCGGCGCAACGTCATCGAGCACCTGCCCGAAGAGCTGCACGCCAGCGTGGGCCGCGCGATGCGCGACGCCTGGGACAGCGCCAACGCCGAGCTGGCCAAGAAGCAGCTGCAGCGCCTGGCTACGTCGCTGCAGTCCAAGCATCCCGGCGCTGCGGCCAGTCTGCGCGAGGGACTCGAGGAGACGCTCACCGTGCAGGCTCTGGGCATCACGGGTGCGCTGTACCGCACGCTGCGCACCACCAACCCGATCGAGAACCTCAACGGCTCGATCGCGCACTACACGCGCAACGTCAAGCGATGGCGGGACGGACAGATGACGTTGCGCTGGGTCGCCAGCGCACTCAGCGACGCCAAGGATCGCTTCCGCAAGCTGCGCGGGCACCGCGACATGAAGCACTTGATCGCCGCGTTGGACAAGCGCATCGCCGCCACGCAGCCCGCCGAACTCAAAGCCGCGTAGCATCACGAATGAGGAGCCGTCACACGGTCTCGTTCAACAGCGAACGGGACATCGCCCTTCCGGGAGTACGGACTGGTCACCGATCCAAGCGGCCGTTATGCGGCGCTTTACAAGCCCTTTCACCTGATCGGGCTGGAACTCGGCATCAGTGTGGCGAGTGTGGGACTGCGCGGCGAGCCGACCGGCGCGCCGATCGCGTTCAACGCCGACGTGGTCGCGGTGGCCAAGCGCGATCTGCGCGCGGGCGAGCGCCTCGACGGCGAGGGCGGCTACACCGTGTACGGCAAGCTGCTGCCGGCGGCCACATCGCTCGCCGCTGGGGCGCTGCCGCTCGGGCTGGCGCACGGGCTGACGCTCAAGCACGCGGTGGCCGCGGGTGCGATCGTGCACTGGAGCGACGTCGACTACGACCCGCATGACGCCGCCGTTCGGTTCCGACGCGAAATGGAAGCAGACGGTCGCCGCTAATGCGACGCTTTGGCCGCGATGGCGGTCGAACCGGTGGCGAAAAGCTGCGCCACGTCCACCGCATCGAAGCGCTGGCGCGCGTTGCAGAAGTCGCAGGTGACTTCGACCGTTCCCAGCTCGGCGACGATCGAATCGACCTCTTCGCGGCCGAGCGCAAGCAGCATGCGGCCGATGCGCTCGCGCGAGCAGCGGCATTCGAAACGCGGTGTGATCGGCGCATAGTGCTCGAGCCGCTCTTGCCAGAACAGGCGCCGCGTCAGCGTCTGCGGGCTCGAGGCGAGCAGCTCTTCGGCGGTCAGCGTGGCGGCCAGCGCGCCGGCACGCTCCCAGACGTCGTCGTCGGCCACTACGTTGCGGCCGCCGTCGCGCGGCAGCTTCTGCAGTAGCACGCCGGCGCAGCGATCGCTGTCGGCCGCGAGCCATAGCCGCGACTCGAGTTGTTCGGACTGACGCAGGTACGCTTCGAGTGCGTGCGCCACCGAGTCGCCGGCCAGCCCGACGATGCCCTGGTACGGCTGCTGCCCCGGGGCGGCGTCGGCCAGTTCCAACGTGAGCGCGCAGCGCCCTTGACCGCCGGCGTTGACCAGCTCGCGCATTCCGGCATCGTCCGCGATCGCCACACCGTCGCGCAGCTTGGCGGTGGCGCGCAATCGCAGATCGCTCGCGCACTCGACCACCAGCAACCGTATCGGCCCGTCGCCGAGGATCTGCAGGATAAAATTCCCGGAGAACTTCAGGTTCGCCGCCAGCAGCGCCGCTGCGGCGGTCATCTCGCCGAGCAGACGCGCCACCGGCGCCGGATAGCCGTGCAGCTCGACCATCTTGCGCCAGGCGCTGTCCAGGCGCACGACCTCGCCGCGCACCGGGGCGTCGGCGAACAGGAATTTCAACAGGCGATCGCTCATGGGGCCGTCGCACAAAGCTGCGCGCGCGCCATCGCGACCACGTAACCGCAACCGCTTGCCATCAGCGACGCGTCCGATGCCCGCTGGCGGGCGCCGCGCGGGCCGGGCCTCATCGCGCGCATGCCGAGCCGCATTGGCCGCGCGGGGCGGGGGACGAACAGCGCAACATCCATGTGGCCAAGGTTAACGCATGCGGTCTTCACGCCCGGTCGAACAGGCCGGCGTCGCGCAGGAAGCGCCCCACCAGCGCGGTGAGCGGCACGCCGTCGGCGACGCAGAACGGGTGGCCGCCGGGGCCGCCGGTCCAGAGGTGACCGGCGTCGCGGATCGACAGGCGGCGCAACAGCAGACGCTCGCCGGCACGAAAGTCGGTGCTGCCGATGCGCGCGTCGTCTGTCGCGGATTCGAGTTTTTCCACCTGCACGCCGGCGCGGCGCAGCGACTCCAGCGCCTGCGCAAGCAGTTGCTCGGCGCAGCGGGGATGCACCACTTCGTCGGCGGTGCCGTGCACGATCACCAGCGGCGCGCACGGCTCGTGCCGCGCGCCCAGCGCGAGCAGCGGGCTCGTCCGCAGGCCGCGACGCATTACGGCGCGTGGATCGTGTACGCCGAAGGCTCCGAGCAACGGCGGCGCGGCGAAGGCCGCCACCGCGCGAAAGCGTCGCGGGTAGTGGAAAGCCAGCAGCGCGGCCAGCGCGGCGCCGGCCGACATGCCGACCGCGGCGATGCGCTGCGCATCCACGCGGACCCGCGTCGTCACGTCCTCGATCGCACGCAGGATCACGTCCAGTTCGCCGTGGCCGGCCTGCGCGTACGGATGAAACCAGTTCCAGCAGCGCAACAGGTTGGCCAGCCGGCGCTGCTCTGGACACAGCAGCCGCACACCGGCGCGGTCGGCCAGCCGCG
>JAKANT010000365.1 GCA_021823635.1 Pseudomonadota bacterium | reverse complement strand
CAGGGGGCGGAGGCGGCAGGCGAACATCGGGTCGATGCCGCCCGCGCCGCCGCACTGGTCGAGGCGATCGCCAACGTCAGGGTCGACGCGGTGCTCGGAACCGAACCCAAACCACAGTGGCGGCAAGACCGGCCCGAGCTGCGGCTGACGCTGACCGACACGCAGGGCAAGTCCGTGGTGTGGACGATCTCCAAGGCGGACGGCGGCGATACACACGTGCTGAAAGCCTCCGATCGCCCCTGGTATCTGGAGTTGAAGAGCTGGAACGCCCGTCCGCTGCTGGACGCCGCGGCACCGGAGAAGCTGCTGGCGTCGCCCGGCACGAAGAGATGACGAGGCGGTCCGACCCGCCCCCGCGGGAGGTCGTTTGCGGTCTCTCACCGCAGCGCGTATCCTGCGGGGCCGTTTTGACCAACCACCCCGAGGAGATCGCATGAGTAGCGTCACGGACGCCGTCCGCGAGCTGGAAGCCCGGCGCACCGCGTTGGAGAACGAGTTGGCCAAGATCAACGCGCGGCTGCGCGCCGTGGCAGCTGCGCTCGGTGCGAGCGGCGAAGCGCGCGCTGCCCCCGAGTCGCCCGCCCCCGCGGCCGCCGCCCCGCAAGCGGTACGGCGCGCCGCCAAGAAGGCCAAAGTGCACCGCTGGTTCGAGACCGGCGAGGCGCTGGCGCTGATGCGCAAGCTGATCAAGAAACCGATGCGCCCGGTCGAAGTCATCCACGCGCTCGCCGAAGCGAAGGGTTACGCCGGCAAGCTCGCCAAGTCGGAGCAGGACCGCTTCAACTGGGCGGTGATCTCGGCCATCAAGGCTGCCGTGCAGTCCAAGCAGCTGCTCAAGCACAAGGACGGCAAGGTCTCGGTCCCGCGCTAGCGCGGGATCGCGCGCGGCGCCGCCGCTGGTCGGCACCGCCCGCTCCGAGCGCGGGCGGCGAAGTGCGGCGCGATCAGGAGGGCAGGAAGTCGACCGGCCAGGTGACGGTCATCGTCTCGACGTCCTTGGCACCGAAGTCGAACTGGCGGATGCGAGCGAGCAGCTTGCGCTCCAGCTCGGCGGCCTTCAGCTCGCTGGAGACGATGCGCAGGTCGATCACTTGGCCAGAGGGCGCGATCTTCAGCTCGAGCACCACTTTGCCCTCGAGCGACGGATCGTCGCGCAGCGCGCGGTTGTAGATGGCATAAATGGCGCCTTTGTTGCGCTCGAATACGAGGCGGATCTCCTCGATCGAGCGCGATGCCTTGCCGCTCGCGCCGCGTTGCACGGTGCCGCCCTTGCCGCTGCCACCGCCGCCGGCGCCACCGCCACCGCCGCCGCCATAGCCACCGCCACCGCCGCCTCCCGCCACACCCTCCACCAAAGTGGTCGCGCGCCCGGCCAGGCCGCCGCCGCCGGTGTCACGGCTGTACGCGGCGACGTTGATGCCGCCGCTGCCGCCGGTGACATTGGAGGTGATCAGCGCACGCGCCGGAATTCCAGGGTCGGTACCTGCGCCGACGCCGACACCGGTGCCGGTGCCCACACCCGGACCGGGCTTGATGTCCTGCTTCAATTGCACGGCGGCCGGTGCGCCGCGAATCTCGGCCAGTTCGTCCTTGAGCGCCAGAAGTCCGACGCCCGACGCTCTCCGCCGCGCGTTGTCGATCTCGCCCGGCGGTTTGTTTGGCTCGGGCCGGCGCGCCTCGGGCACCGCTGCCTTCGTGGGCTCCGGTTTGCTCGGCTCCGGCTTGGCCACTGCGACCTTCTCCTCCTGCGCGGCCGGAAGCTTTGGCTTCGCGGCAGGGGCAGGTGGCGGCGGCGCTGGCTTGGACTCGAGCAGCAGCTTGGCGAAGCGCGGCGGCAGCTCCTGCGGCGCCGTGCGGTCCGGCTTCGGCAGCGGAATCCACGGCAGCGCGAGCGCCAGAAGCGCGCACGCGGCGAGCACGCGCTTCGTGATGCGGCGGAAGCGCCGTTCGTCCTCGAGCGCGACCGCCCACGGCAGCACCGAGGCGCGGAACGAGACGGTGGCAGCGGCCATCACGCGTCGCCCCTCTGCTGCACGGCGAACGCCACTTCGCTGAAGTTGGCGCGTGCACAGGTGACCATGATCTTGCGCAACAGTCGATACTCGATGTCCTTGTCGCCCATGATCGTGATCGACTTGGCCTGCGCGGCGTTTTCCTTGCGGATCGTCTGCACGCCGGCCAGCAGGTCGAGTTCCGCTTTCAGCGGCGCGATCACGTCACCGTCGGAGGCGAGCGCCTCGGCCACCGAGGCGACGCGGCGCCCCTGTACCACGATGTCCTTGTCGCTGACCAGCACCACCACCGTCTCGCGCGGCGCCTTGTCCGAGTTCGACTCGGGCAGGCGCACCGACTTCGAACTCGGCAGCAGCTCGACGGCGGCGAAGTTCGACAGCAGGAAGAAGATCAGGATCACGAAGATGTCGATCAGCGATACCAGCGGCAGATCGACCTCCGAGCGGTTGCGCTCGCGCCGTTCGGCGCGGCGTTGCAGCGGCGAGACGTTCATGTGCCTTTCCTCGCGGCAGGCAGCGGCGCATCGCCGATCGAGATCTGCGGGAAAAGCTCCGCGCGCACGATCTGCGCGCCGTGGGCGGTCTTGGCCGATCGCATCGCGTCCATCACGCGCACCAGCGTGTCGTACGACGTGTTCGGCTCCGCCAGGATGGTCGCCTCGGTCTTGTCCGGAAAGCGCTTTTTCAGCTCCAGCATCAGCGCGTTCAGGCGTTTGGTGTCGGGGCCGTTGGCGGTGTGCGGGATCGGCTCCACCAGGCGGCCGCCGATCAGGTCGTTGACCTCGAGCCGGTCGGGCCGGATCACGACCTCCAGTTTCAGGTCGTTGCCTTTCAGGTTCTCGAAGTTCGACGACTGCGCCAGTCGCCTTCGCCCAACGCTCTCAAACTGGCGCCTGAGTTCTTGCCTCCAGCCGGCTTTGAGGTGGTGCCCGGCCGCCGGGTCCCTGATCGGGTGGGGCAGGCACATGTGCACGCCGCCGACTGCGTTCACCACGTTGACCAGCCCGCCGAAGCCGATGCCCATGTAATGGTCG
>JAKANT010000364.1 GCA_021823635.1 Pseudomonadota bacterium | reverse complement strand
CCGAACCGATCATGGGCCGCATCGACCTTCCGACCTTCACCGACGCGCATCACAACCTGGTGCGGATACTGAAGTAGGTGCAGTGGTCGTCGTCGACGGACATGGCCGCGCGCCGCACTTCTACAACACCTGCGCCAATCGTTTCGCGTACCAGTGCGTTTACCCGACCGTAAGTCGCTTTCGGGTCGCTTCGGGGCTGGGCGCGGCGGCTAGAATCGCGCGACCGTTCTCGGTGGGAGGCTTCTCATGTTCAATCGGATCGCCGCTGCGCTGGGCGCGCTCGCGGTCGCGTCGGTCGCGGCGGCGCAGGAGCCGCTGAAGGTCGAGGACCTGGTCAAGCCGCCCGCGTATGCGGGCCCGCAGCTTTCCGATTCGGGCCGCTACTTCGCGGTCGCGATTCCGATCAACGGCCGCATGAACCTGGCGGTGGTGGACCTCGAAACGCGCAAGGGCACCGCGCTGACGAACTTTCGCGACTTCGACGTGATCGAGTTCACGTGGGCGGGCGACGAGCGGCTGGTGTTCACGCTCGGGCAGTTCAATTCGCCGACCGGACCGGCGGCCTTCGAGGGGGGCGGTCTGTTCGTGGTCGGTCGCGACGGCAAGGAGTTCCGGCGCCTGTCGGAAACGGTGCGCGATACGCGGCGGCAGAACAAGTTCGTCTATCGGCGCTACCAGATCCTCCGCTCGCTGCCCGGCAACAGCGAAGAGATCCTCGCGCTCGGCAACCAGCGCGACGCCGATTCGGACGATGTGTACCGGCTGAACGTCCGGACCGGCCGCGCCACACTGTTGACGCCCGAGCGGCCCGCGAATTCGTTCCGGTGGGTTCTAGACCGCGATCACGTGCCGCGGGTCGTCACGTCCTGGGTCAAAGACACCAACACGTACGTCGTCTGGTACCGCAAAGATGCGGATTCGCCGTGGCAAGAACTGACGCGGTACGAATCGCCCAAGGGCCACACCTTCGTGCCGCTCGCCTTCGAATCGAACAATCGCACGTTGCAGGTCGCTTTCAACGGTGGCCGCGACACGATGGCCGTTTACCGCTACGACCCGCAGGAGCGCAAGCTGGGCGAGCTGCTGGCCCAGCACCCGCGCTACGACATGGGCGCGGACGCCTCGGGCGGTCGCGTGCCAGGCGTGATCACCGACCCGAAGACCGACGAGGTGGTCGGCTACGTGGTGGCGGCCGAGCGGCCGCAGCGAGTTTGGATCGACGAATCGCGCGCGCGCCTGCAGCGAATGATCGACGCCGCCTTGCCGGACACCAACAACAGCTTCGTGCGTACGCCCAACGGCAAGCAGTTGGTGGTGACCGCGCGCTCCGACCGGCTACCGACGCGCTGGTATCTGCTGGACGAAGACAAAAAGACGATGGAGGAACTGTTCGCCAGCCGGCCGTGGATAAAGCCGGGCCAGTTGGTAGAGATGCGGCCGTTCCTCCTCAAGACGCGCGACGGCCTGGAGATCCCTTCCTACTACTTCCTGCCCAATGACTACAAGCCCGGCACGCGGCTGCCGACCGTCGTGCACGTGCACGGCGGGCCGACGGTGCGCGCCGACATTTGGGGCGCCTTTAGCTATGGCGTGGTCGAGGCGCAGGTGCTGGCCTCGCGCGGCTACGCGGTCGTGTTGCCGAACTTCCGCGGCACGCCCGGTTTCGGCGGCCGCATCTACTACGCCGGCTTTGGCGCGATCGGGCGCCAGATGCTCGACGATCACGAGGACGCCGCAAAGTGGGCGGTTGAGCAGGGTTTCGCCGATCCGGAGCGCATCTGTATCTCAGGGGCGAGCTACGGCGGCTATGCGACGCTGATGTCGCTGGCGCGCTTTCCTGCCACGTTCAAGTGCGGTGTAGCCGGCCTCATCGTCAGCGACATGAAAATGCTCGTGACGTCGCCGGCGGGGGACATCCCGTTCAGCCCGTCCGCCGTGGCGTTCTGGAACCAGCTCGTCGGCGTCGATTCGCCGTCGAAGTATCCCCCCGAGCTTTCGCCGGTGAACCTCGCCGATCGGATCAAGCAGCCGGTCTTCATCTACGCCGGCGCCGAAGACATTCGCACGCCGCTCGAGCAGACGACCGCGATGGTGCGGGCGCTGGAGCGCGCCGGCAATCCGCCCAAGAGAGTGCTGATCAAGTCCGAAGAGGGGCACGGCTTCGGCAGGGTCGAGAACAACGTCGACCTGTTTCAGGAGATGTTGAAGTTCCTCGACGCGACGATCGGGCCGAAACGCGGCGGCTGAGCGGCCGCATCCCAAACGGGGGCGGGTCGCCGCGCGACAGCGCGGCCGTGTCTCAGCGCTCCCACGGCGGCGCGGCGGCGGGATCGAGCCCGAAGCGCTCGCACGCGCTGCGCGCGGCGGACGCATCGAGCGCTGACAGCGCCGCCACCGCGATCGCGTGGCGGTCCACTTCGAAGAAGCGGCGCAGGCGCGCGCGCGTATCGGAGCGGCCGAAGCCGTCGCTGCCGAGCGCGATGTAGCGGTCGCGCACCCAGGGGCGGATCAGATCCGCCAGCGCCGACACGTAGTCGCTGGCGGCGACGACCGGTTTGCCGTTGGCGGCCAGTTGCCGCTCGACCCACGGGCTGCCGTGCGCCTGGCCGAGCCGGCGCTGCCGCTCGTAGGCGAGCGCCTCGCGCCGCAGTTCGGTGAAGCTGGTGACCGAGTACACGTCGGCGGCGACATCGAATTCCTGCTCCAGCAGTTCCGCGGCGGCCAGCGCCTCGCGCAAAATCGCCCCGGCACCGAGCAGCCTTACGCGGCAGGCGCCGAGCGGCGACGAACGCATGCAATAAAGCCCCCGCAGGATGCCTTCTTCGACGTCCGGCAGCAGATTCGGCTGCGGATAGCTCTCGTTCATCACCGTCACGTAATAGAACACGTCTTCCTGCGCATCGAGCATGCGCCGCATGCCGTCTTCCAGGATCAGCGCCAGTTCGTAGGCGAAGCAGGGGTCGTAGGCGCGGCAGTTGGGGATCGTGGACGCGATCAGGTGGCTGGTGCCGTCCTGATGCTGCAGCCCCTCGCCGGCGAGCGTGGTGCGGC
>JAKANT010000363.1 GCA_021823635.1 Pseudomonadota bacterium | reverse complement strand
CCGCGTGACGACGAACGCGCGCTCGCTCACCGCGCAAGCAGCGCCGACGCGCCGCGCGCAAGCAGCTCGGCCGCCGCCTCGGCGCCGACGCGCTCGGCGGCGGCCGCATCACCGCTCGCCTCGGCCTGCACATAGGCGCCACTGCTGCAGTCGCCGACCAGCGCGCGCACGCGCAGCCGCGTGCCTTCGATCTCGGCGTACGCCGCCAGCGGCACCTGGCAGCTTCCGCCAAGCGCGCGCGACACCGCGCGTTCGGCGGCCGTGGCCGCACGCGTGGCCGCATCGTCGAGCGCGGCCACCGCAGCGATCGCGGCGGCGTCATCAGCGCGTGTCTCGATCGCGAGCGCCCCCTGGCCCGGCGCCGGCAGAAAGCGGTCGGTGGGCAGGATCTCGCGGATGCGCTGCGCCAGGCCGAGACGCTTCAATCCGGCCGCCGCCATCACCAGCGCGTCGATCTCGCCGCCGTCGAGCTTGCGCAGCCGGGTGCCCACGTTGCCGCGCACCGGGACGACCGCCAGGTGCGGATAGAACGCGCGCAGCACCAGCTGGCGCCGCAAACTGGAGGTGCCGACGCGCGCCCCGGGCGGCAGATCCTGCAGCGCGCCCGCGCCGGCACCGGCCACGTAGGCATCGCGCGGGTCTTCGCGCGCCAGCACCGCGGCGAGCGCGAACTCGGGCGCCAGCTCCATCGGCACGTCCTTCAGCGAATGCACCGCCAGATGCGCGCGGCCTTCCAGCAGCGCGACTTCCAGTTCCTTGATGAACAGCCCCTTGCCTCCGACCTGCGACAGCGAACGGTCCAGGATCTGGTCGCCGCGCGTGGTCATCGGCGCCAGCTCGACGCGCAGGCCCGGGTGCAACGCGTGCAGGCGGTCGCGCACGTGTTCGGCCTGCCACAGCGCGAGCGGGCTGGCGCGCGTGGCGATGATCAGCGGATCGGGGATCGCGGGCATGGCGCGAGTGTAGCGAGCGGATGTCGTGGTTAAATTCCGCGCCGATGCTCGACGCCACCCGTACGCCCGACGATCCGACGCTGCGCGAGGACATCCGATTGCTCGGCCGCCTGTTGGGCGACGTGCTGAAGCGTCACGGCGGCGCGCAACTTTTCGAGGTCGTCGAAGCGATCCGCCAGATCGCGACCCGCTTTCGCCGCGAAGGCAAGACCGAGGACGCGCGCGCGCTCGACCGCCGGCTGAAGCGGCTGTCGCGCGACGAGACGATCAGCGTCGTGCGCGCGTTTTCCTATTTCTCGCACCTCGCCAACCTGGCCGAAGACCGGCAGTTGATCCTCGCGTTGCGGCGCGCCGGCGACAGCGCGCCCGGCAGCCTGGCGGCCACGCTGCGGTACCTGGCCGAATGCGGTGTCGGCCCGGCGCAGGTGCGCGCGGCGTTGGCCGACGCCTGCGTGATGCCGGTGCTGACCGCGCACCCGACCGAAGTGCGGCGCAAGAGCATCCTGGACACCGAGCGCGCGATCGCGCACGGGCTCGACGCGCGCGCGAGCGATGGCGACGCCGAGCCGCGGCTGGCGGCGCTGATCTCCACGCTGTGGCAGACGCGCATGCTGCGGCCGGCCAAGCTGACGGTGGCCGACGAGATCGGCAACGCGTTGTCGTACTGGCGCAGCACCTTCCTGCCGCAGATGCCGCGTCTGTACATGGCGCTGCACGACGCGCTCGGCGGTGCTGCCCTGCCGCCGTTCCTGCGGCTCGGCTCGTGGATCGGCGGCGACCGCGACGGCCATCCGAACGTCGGCGCCGACACGATGCGCGCCGCGCTCGCCGCGCAGGCGACCACCGTGTTCGAAACGTATCTGGCCGAGGTGCACGCGCTCGGCGCCGAACTGCCGTTGTCGGCGCTGCTGGCGCCGGTGGACGAGCGGCTGGCCGCGCTTGCCGAGACGAGCCCCGATCGTTCCGCGCAGCGCGCCGACGAGCCGTACCGGCGCGCGCTGACCGGCGTGTACGCGCGCCTGACCGCCACCGCGCACGCGCTCGGACTGGATCTGCGCGCGCGGGCGGCGCTGGGCGAAGCGGCGCCGTATGCCGGCGCGCAGCAGTTCGCCGCCGACCTGGACGTCATCGCCGCGGCGCTGGAAAACCAGAACAACGGCGATCTGGCGGCCTTCCGGCTGACGCCGCTGCGCCACGCCGTCCAGGTGTTCGGCTTTCATGGCGCCACGCTCGATCTGCGGCAAAGCTCGGACGTGTTCGAGGCGGTGGTCGCGGAGCTGCTCGCCGCCGCCGAGGTCTGCCCCGACTACCGCCGCCTGAGCGAAACCGAACGCGTGCAACTGCTGTCGCGCGAGCTGGCGCATGCGCGGCCGCTGGTGTCGCCGCACCTCGCCTACTCCGAGCGCACGCGCGCGGAGCTGGCGGTGTTCGAGACCGCGCGCGAGCTGCGCCGGCGCTTCGGCGCGGCGGCGATCGACAAGCACATCGTGTCGCACACCGAATCGCTGTCGGACCTGCTGGAGGTCGCGCTGCTGCAGAAAGAAACGGGGCTGCTGACCGGCAACGAGCTGCGCGGCTGCGCGCTGATGGTGGTGCCGCTGTTCGAGACGATCGCCGATCTGCAGCGCGCGCCGGCCATCATGCGCGACCTGATCGCGCATCCGGGGCTGCGTTCGCTGCTGGTGCCGACCGTCAACGGCCGGCCGTTGCAGGAGGTGATGCTCGGCTACTCGGACAGCAACAAGGACGGCGGCTTCCTCGCATCGCAATGGCAGCTTTACCGCGCCACACAGGCGCTGGTGCGGCTGGCCGACGAACACGGCGTGCGGCTGCGGCTGTTTCACGGCCGCGGCGGCACCGTCGGCCGCGGCGGCGGCCCGAGCTTCGAAGCGATCCTGGCGCAGCCGCCCGGCAGCGTGCGCGGCCAGATCCGCCTGACCGAGCAGGGCGAGATCATCCAGGCCAAGTACGCCGACCCGCGCATCGGCCGTCATCACCTCGAGCTGCTGGTGTCGGCCACGCTGCGCGCCAGCCTGGCGGGCGAAGCCGCGCCGGACGCGCATGCCGAGTACGAAGCGGCGCTGGATGAAATCGCCGCGCACGCGCAG
>JAKANT010000362.1 GCA_021823635.1 Pseudomonadota bacterium | reverse complement strand
GCGTGGCGTTGGCCGCGCTGCCGTCGCTCGCGGCCGGATGGCTGCCCGCGGTGCTCGCGGAGTACCGCAAGAAGTACCCGGGCGTGGAACTTGCGCTCGCCGATCGGCTGTCGGAGGACTGCATCGCGCGCGTGCGCGACGGCCGCGCCGACCTGGCGCTCGCCTCGACCGATCCGACCGCCGTCGATCTGATGACCGAGGAGCTCGCGCGCGACGACTTCTGCTTGGTTTGCCGGCGCGATCATCCGCTGGCATCGAAACGCGCGCTCCGGGTGCGCGACGCAGTGGCGTATCCCTTCATCCATCTCGAGCGCTCGAGCAGCGTGCGGCAGTATCTGGAGGCAGAGCTGCACCCGCTGCAGATGCGCACCGTACTCGAGGTCGAGCACTTGGCAACGGTCGCCGGCATGGTGGTCCAGGGGCTCGGCATCAGCATCGTGCCGACGCTGACGTTGTTCCACTTCCAGCACCCGGAACTGGCGGTGCGCCGCTTTGGCGGCTTCGCACTGCGGCGCACGATCTACTTGGTGCGCCGGCGCGGCGCAAGCCTGTCGCCCGCGGCACAGGGCATGTATCAGTTGCTGCGCGCACGCCGCCCGCGCCCGGCGACGCTGTTGCGCGGCGCGTCGGGCACATGACGGTGGCGCGCACCTGATTGCGCTGCGTTCAGCAGCGCCCTCCGACAGCGCTACCGCAACGGTGCTAGTCCTCCGCGCCGAACGGACGGCCGCTGCGCTCTCGGTAATCTCGCGCTCCTGTGCCCGGCCGGTTTGCGGGGTCCACTATGGCGAGAAAGATTCTGATCGGCGTCGGCGCCGTGATCGGCGCGCTGACCGGCGCGCTGGTCGCCGTCGTCGCGCTCTTCGACGCCAACAGGTTCAAGCCGGAGATCGAGCGTTACGTGCGCGACCGCACCGGTCGCACGCTGAAGATCGAAGGCGACTTGTCGCTGTCTGTGTTTCCGCGCATCGCGCTGGCGGCTCCGCGCACCACCCTTTCCAACCTCGCCGGCGACCGCGTGTCGGCGAGCTTCGACAGCGCCCGGGTCAGCGTCGCGCTGCTGCCGCTGCTGCGCGGGCGCGTCGAGGTCGGCCAGGTGTCGATCGATCGTCTGACGGCGACGGTCGAGCGTCGGCGCGACGGCAGCACCAGCATCGACGACCTGATCCGGGGCGAGCCGACGCGCAAGGACGAGCCGGCGGCGGCGCCCGCGTTCGCGGTCCGCGGCATCGAACTGACGAATGCGGAACTGACGTTCAACGACCTGGCCACCCACCGCACGGTCCGCCTGTCCAGGCTGAACCTGAAGACGGGAGCGCTGGCACCGGTGGCGCGCTCGTCGCTGCAGTTGGATTCCGCGTTCGAGGTCAGCGATCCGCCGGCCACCGGCAGCGTGAAGCTGGCGACCGCGCTGGAGATCGATCTGGCGAAGAGCGAGTTCGGCGCCACCGCGATGGATGCGAGCGTGAAGGCGACGGTCGGCAAACAGCCGCTCGAACTGTCCGTGCTGGCGCAGCGCGTCCGCTATCGGACCGCAGGCGGACTGGAGGCCACGCGCCTCGAGGTGAAGGCGAAGGGTGCGGCTGCGAGGGTCGCGCTCGAGGACGGTCGCCTGACGGCGCCGGCGCTGACCTTCGATCCGGCGTCCCGACGCCTATCGATCGGCGGTCTCGAAGCGAGCGCCAAGGGCAGGTTCGATGCGCATGCGTTCGAGGCGGCGATCACGGCGCCGAAACTGGAGGTCTCCGAGACGGCCGCAAGCGGCCAGCGCGCCAGCGTGAAGCTCAAGCTCGCCGGCGCCGCGCCGCAGGCGCTCGCGGGCGATTTCGAGCTGGCGCTCGAGGGGCTTGCCGGCAACGCGCGCCAGATCGCGATCGATAAGCTGACGCTCGCCGCCGACGCCAGAGCGGGCGCGCGCCGGTTCGTCGCCGCGCTGGCCGGGCCGCTCGCAGCGAGCGTTGAAAAGCAGACGCTTTCGGTCGCGCGCTTCGCCGGCGACCTGACGGTCGAAGACCCGGCCCTGCCGGCAAAGCGACTGAAACTGCCACTGACCGCCCGGCTGGCGATCGACGGCAAGGCCGAGCGCATCGACGCCGGCTTCAGCACCCGCTTCGACGACACCAGCGCCGCGGCCGAATTCACCGCGCGCGGCTTCGCGCAGCCGCGCATCGTTTTCGACGCCAGCGCCGACCGCATCGATCTGGACCGCTACTTCCCGCCACCGCCGCCGCGGCCGGGCAACGACAGCGCCGACCCGAAAGACGACCCACAGGTCGATCTGGCGGCACTGAAGACCCTGAACCTCAGCGGCCAGGTGAAGGTCGGCCACCTGCGGGCGCGCGGTCTGAAGGCATCGAACGTCGATGTCGGCGTGCGCGCCGCCGGCGGCAGGCTGGATCTGGCGCCGGTCAATGCGCAGTTGTACGGCGGCACGCTCGCCGCGCGGGCGAGCCTGGCGGCCGACGGCAATCGGATCGGCCTTGACGCGACGCTGGCGAACGTCGCCGTCGGCGCGCTTGCGAAAGACTTGTTCGACAACGACCTGCTGGAGGGCCGCGGCAGCGTGCGGCTGGACGTGACGGCCGCGGGCGGCACGGTCGGCCGTCTGAAGCGCGCGCTCGCCGGTTCGGCGCGGTTGCAGCTGCGCGACGGCGCGATCAAGGGCATCAACCTCGCCGCGCGGCTGCGCGGCGCGCGCGCGTTGCTGGGCGGGGCAGGCGTGGAAGCGCTGCGCGCCAGCGCCGCCGAGAAGACGGACTTCTCGGAACTGTCCGCGACCTTCGTCATCAAGGACGGCATCGCGGTCAACGACGACCTGCAGGTCAAGTCGCCGCTGCTGCGGATCGACGGCGCCGGCCGTATCGACCTCGGCGCGGGAACGGTCGACTACTCGACGCGCGTGGCGGTGGTGGGAACGCTCAAGGGGCAGGACGGCCGGCCGGTCAACGAGTTGCGGGGGGTGACGGTGCCGGTCAAACTTTCGGGCCCGTTCGAGAAGCTGGCCTGGAACATCGACTGGCGCGAGGCGGCGCAGGAGGCGCTCAAATCTCGGGTCGCAGAG
>JAKANT010000361.1 GCA_021823635.1 Pseudomonadota bacterium | reverse complement strand
ACGGCCGTGATGACGCGCTGCCTGAGCATCGACCGCCTTCAGCCGGCCGCGACCTGCGCGCTGGTGCGGCCGAAGCGGCGCTCGCGGCTTCGGTACCACGCGAGCGCGGCCTCCAGCGCCGCCTCGTCGAAATCGGGCCACAGCAGGTCGGTGAAGTAAAGCTCGGTGTAGGCGAGCTGCCAGAGCAGGAAATTGCTGATGCGCTGTTCGCCGCCGGTACGTATCAGCAGGTCGGGCTCGGGCGCGAACGCGAGCGCCAGGTGACGCGCCAGATCGTCCTCGCCGATACTGTCCGGCGCCGCCGCCAGCTCCGGCTGCGTCGCCAGCAGAGAGCGCACCGCCTGCACGATGTCCCAGCGACCGCCGTAGCTTGCGCACACCGAGAGGTGCAGCCGCTCGTTGCCGGCGGTGACGGTCTCGGCGTCGCGGATCAGCTGCTGCAGTTCGGGATCGAAGTCGGCGATGCGGCCGACCACGCGCAGCCGCACGCCGTTGTCGCGCAGCTTGCCCACTTCGTTGCGCAACGCGTGCATGAACAGCCGCATCAGCGTCGAAACCTCTTCCTGCGGCCGGCGCCAGTTTTCGGAGCTGAAGGCGAACAGTGTCAGATACCGCACGCCGTAACGGCCGCAGGTCTCGATCGCGCTGCGCACCGCGTCCACCCCGCGCGAATGCCCGGCCACGCGTGGCAGATGCCGGCGCGTCGCCCAGCGGCCGTTGCCGTCCATGATGATCGCGACGTGCCGCGGCAGCGGGGATTTGGCGTCGGTGCCCACGTCGGCAGCAACCGTCCCGATACGAGGCCGTCAGACGGTCAGGATCTCTTTTTCTTTTTCCGCGATCAGTTTGTCGATCTCGGCGACGTAGCGATCGGTCAGCTTCTGCACCTCGTCGTGCGCGCGCCGCTCCTCGTCTTCGGCGATTTCCTTCTTTTTCAGCAGGTCCTTGAGGTGCGTGATCGCGTCGCGCCGCAGGTTGCGCACGGCCACTCGGGCGTTCTCGCCCTCGTGTCGCACCACCTTGGTCAGCTCCTTGCGCCGCTCCTCGGTGAGCGGCGGCATCGGCACGCGGATCACGTCGCCGTGCGAGGCCGGATTCAGTCCCAGGTCCGACTCTCTTATCGCCTTCTCGATCGGCTGCACCATTTTTTTCTCGAACGGCTGCACCGTGATCGTGCGCGCATCCGCCAGTCCGATTTGAGCGACCTGCCGGATCGGCATCATCTGACCGTAGTAGTCGACCTGCACGTGATCGAGCAGCCCGACGTGGGCACGGCCGGTGCGGATTTTGGCCAAGTCGTGTTTCAGCGCCTCGACCGACTTCTGCATCTTCTGTTCTGTCGTCTTGCGGATTTCGGCGATGTTCATGGCAGCGTCTCCCTCGGCAGCGATGCGTCAGACGTGCACCAGCGTACCTTCGTCTTCCCCCAGCACGATGCGTTTCAGCGCGCCCGGCTTGCGGATGTCGAACACCTTGATCGGCAGCTTCTGGTCGCGGCACAGGGCGAAAGCGGTGGCGTCCATGATCTGCAGTTTGCGTGCCAACGCTTCGTCGAAAGTCAGCCTGCTGTAGCGCGTCGCGGTCGGATCGCGCTTGGGGTCCGCGCTATAGACCCCGTCCACGCGCGTCGCTTTCAACACGATCTGCGCGCCGATCTCGGAACCGCGCAGCGCCGCCGCCGTGTCGGTGGTGAAGAACGGATTGCCGGTCCCGGCGGCGAAGATCACGACCTTGCCTTCCTCCAGATATCGCATCGCCTTCGGCCGGATGTAAGGCTCGACGACCTGCTCGACGTTCAGCGCCGACTGCACGCGCGCCTCGATGCCGGCGCGCCGCATCGCGTCTTGCAGCGCCATCGCGTTCATGATGGTCGCCATCATGCCCATGTAATCGGCGGTGGCGCGGTCCATGCCGTCGGCGCCGAGCGCCACGCCGCGGAATATGTTGCCGCCGCCGATCACGATCGCCAGCTCGATGCCCAGCTGCACGACCTCGCCGATGTCGCGCACCATCGCCTCGATCGTGTCCTTGTTGATGCCGAACGCATCGTCGCCCATCAGGGCTTCGCCGGACAGTTTCAGCAGCACGCGGCGGTACGCGGGCGCGGCCATCGGCGCTTCCCGCCTCAGGCGCGCGCGGCCGCCGCCTGTGCGGCCACTTCGGCAGCGAAATCGGACCGCTTCTTCTCGATGCCTTCCCCGACCACGTACAGCACGAAGGCGTTGACGGTCGCACCCTTGGCCTTTAGCAGCTGCTCGATCGTTTGCTTGCCGTCGGCCGCCTTGACGAACACCTGCCCGAGCAGCGTCACCTCTTTGAGGAACTTTTGCACCGCGCCGTCGGCGATCTTTTCCAGCATCGCTTCCGGCTTGCCTGCTTCGCGCGCCTTCTCCAGCGCGATACGCCGTTCCACCTCGACCAGTTCGGCCGGCACGCCGGAGGCGTCCAGCGCCTTCGGCTTGCTCGCCGCGATGTGCATCGCCAGGTCCTTGGCCAGCTGTTCGTCGCCGCCGCTGACGTCGACCAGAACACCGATCTTGGCGCCGCCGTGCACGTAGCTGGCAATGCGGCCCTTGGCGGCCAGGCGCTGGAAGCGGCGGATCGCCATGTTTTCACCGATCTTGCCCACCAGCGCCGCGCGCACCGCTTCCACCGTGCCGGCGCCCAGCGGCAGCGCCGACAACGCCGCCACGTCGGCGGGATCCTTCTGCGCCACCAGCTGCGCCAGGTTCTTCGCGAAAGCGAGAAACTCTTCGTTTTTCGCCACGAAGTCGGTCTCGCAGTTGACCTCGACGATCGACGCCAGTTTGCCATCGCCGGCGACCTCGACCGCCACCACGCCCTCGGCGGCGATGCGGCTGGCGGCTTTGCTCGCCTTGTTGCCGAGCCGCACGCGCAGGATTTCCTCCGCCTTCGCCATGTCGCCGCCGGCCTCGGCCAATGCCTTCTTGCACTCCATCATCGGCGCGTCGGTCTTTTCGCGCAGCTCCTTGACCATCGCCGCGGTGATTTCCGCCATCGAATTACTCCCTGAACCAATCTACGAAAAGGGGGCGCCAGCGCCCCCTGCCCGAC
>JAKANT010000360.1 GCA_021823635.1 Pseudomonadota bacterium | reverse complement strand
ACACGCCGGAGAACCGCGCCGCGATGCCCGACGCGGACCCGAAACGCTGGGTGGCGCCCGAGGCGCTGGCGGACGTGATCGTGTTCCTCGCGTCCGATGCCGCGCGCGCGATGCACGGCGCCGCGGTGCCGGTGACCGGCTTGAGTTGAGCGCACCTTCGAGCGGCGCGGTCACGGCGCGCATTGACGCTGCAGGCGCGACTGGCTAAGGTGCCGCGCGCGCCGGCCGCGCCGCGAGACGCGAGGCGTGGCCTGCGCGGCACACACAACGAGGAGACGACGACGATGCAGAAGCGGGTCGTGCTGGCCGTGGCGTTGGCACTGTACACAGCGGCCGGCTCCGCCTTGGCGGATGCCGAATTGGTGAAGAAGCACAACTGCGTGGCCTGTCACGCCAACGAGCGCAAGGTGCTGGGGCCATCTTTCAAGGACGTTGCCGCCCGTTACGGCGCAGAGAAAGGCGCGGCCGAGAAGCTGGCGAAGAAGATCAAGGAAGGCGGCGTCGGCGTCTGGGGCCAGATGCCGATGCCGCCGCAGCCGCAAGTGCCCGATGCGGACGCGCTCGCGCTCGCCAAGTACGTGTTGTCGATCAAGTGAGCGTGCGCGATTCGCGGGCCGCGCCGACGGCGGCGCGGCCCGTGCACAGCATCACTTCGGACTGAGTCGGTACAGCTCGCTTTCGGTGCTGACGTACAGGTCACCGTCGGGGCCGACCACCACCGAACGGAACCGGCCCGCCGGCATCGGCAGAGGCATGACGACCCGTTTTGCCGACAAGCCGTCGGGTGCGATGTCCAGCACGTCGATGCGGTTGCCGACCGGGGTGCCGTGGATCCCGATGCCGGTGTAGCCGACGACCATGCGGCCATCCCAGGCTTTCCATTTAGCACCGCGCAGGAAATCACAGGGCATCATGCCCTGCGACAGCCCCTCGTTCGTCCACGCAGGCTTCATCGCGTCCGGGAAGGACTTCAGGTCCGTCATCGGCATGAACGCGGCGCGCTGTTTCGGATCCATCGCGCCCATCTGGTTCGGCATGTAGCCGCAATAGTTGTCCGGGCAGTCGCCGCGGCCGGCGCGGTTCGGGCGCGGGTCCCAGCCGGCGTTGCCGCCCGGCTTGAGCATCGTGACCTCGTCCGTGTGCCAAGGGCCGTTTTCCGCGGTGAACGCCTGCTTGGTCTTCGGATGGAAGCAGATCCCCTGCGGGTTGCGATGCCCGTACGTGTAGATGCGCGGATCGAATCCCTTCGGCGGATTGTTGCCGGGCGCGGCCTTGCCGTCGCGGTCGATCCGCAACACCTTGCCGCCGATGATGGTCGGGCTCTGCGGCACCTCGCCGTTGTGCGTGTCGCCGGTCGTGACGTACAGGAACCCGTCCGGCCCGAAGCGCAAACGGCCGCCGTTGTGCGCGCCGGCATCGCCGAACGGATGATTGCTCGGGTTCTGCTTGTAGTGAATGTCGGTCACGATGTCGGTGCGGTTGGAGACGCGCGTGAACTCCGGGTTGACGGTCAGGCGGATCACGCGGTTCTTGTGCGGCGTGGTTAGGCTGGAGGCCGAGTAGACGTAGATGAAACGGTTCTTGGCGAAATCCGGATCGACCGCCACGCCGTTCATGCCCGCCTGCCCGCTGCAGAAGAGATCGGCCGCGGTCTCCGCATAGCCTTTCGAATCCTTCATGCCGAGCAGTCCGTTGACGGTGCCGTTCGGCAGGCGCACCGAGAGGCCCTTGCAGCGCTCGGTGAAGAACATCGTGCCATCGGGCAGGAACGCCATGTCCCATAGGGCATCGCGCCCGGTAAGCACGGTCGTACTGGTCAGCGTGGGCACGTCCTGCGCCAGGGCGGCGCCGGAACCGGTCATACAAAGAAACGCCACCGGCAACAGCGTCTTGAGGCGTGGGGCCATACGTGTCTCCTTCGCGGTTCGTTCTTCAAGGCTTCTTCTGGCTGGCGGCCCCGGGCGCGAACGGCAGCGACCGAGACCGCCGAGACCAGCGGCGCATCGTGACCCCGCGATCGGCCGCGCGGCAAGCTGCACTGCAATAGTGCGGACTCTCGCGCCGACCCAAGTGGTCTGACCAAAGACCCGGCCCGTACCGTGTTTGCGTGTACCCCGAGACCACAGGCGGTGCCGCGCCGGTGGCGCGCGCGGGCCGACCGCCGCTCAGGTCTGCGCCGTCCGTGACGCAAGGCGCGCCTGCTGCAATGCGCTAAAGTGCGCGCCGTTTCCGACGCGCCTTCTGCAGGAAGTCCCCGATGACGGTCTACAACTTCAGCGCCGGTCCCGCGGTGCTGCCAAAGGAAGTGTTGCAACGCGCCGCCGCCGAGATGCTCGACTGGCACGGCAGCGGCATGTCGGTGATGGAGATGAGCCATCGCGGGCCCGAGTTCATCTCGATCGCCGAGAAGGCCGAGGCCGACCTGCGCACGCTGCTGGCGATCCCGCACGACTACGAAGTGCTGTTCCTGCAGGGCGGCGCGATCGGCGAAAACGCGTTCGTGCCGATGAACCTGCTGGGCGACCGCAAGGTGATCGACTTCGTCAACACCGGCGAGTGGTCGAAGAAGTCGATCAAGGAAGCCAAGAAGTACGCGCAGGTCAACGTCGCCGCCTCCAGCGAAGACAAAAACTTCACCTACGTGCCGGCGCGCGAGACGTGGAAGCTTTCGCCCGACGCCGCCTACGTGCACGTGTGCACGAACGAGACGATCGGCGGCGTCGAATATCACTTCACGCCGGACGTGGGCAGCGTGCCGCTGGTGGCGGACATGTCGTCGCACATCCTGTCGCGGCCGATCGACGTTTCCAAGTACGGCGTGATCTACGCCGGCGCGCAGAAAAACGCCGGCTGTGCCGGCCTGACCATCGTCATCGTGCGCAAGGACCTGCTGGACCGCGCGTTGCCGATCACGCCGTCGGCCTTCCACTGGAAGGAGCAGGCCGAGGCCGACTCGATGCTGAACACGCCGCCCACGTATTCGATCTACATCGCGGGGCTGGTGTTCGAATGGCTGCTCGCGCAGGGCGGACTGGCGGAGATCGAGCGCCGCAACATCGCGAAGGCCAAGCTGCTGTAC
>JAKANT010000359.1 GCA_021823635.1 Pseudomonadota bacterium | reverse complement strand
GTGCTGACGCGGCGCCAGCTCGGCGGCGAGCCGGTGCCGGTGACCGCCGAGTTGGAAGGGCGCAAGCGCGAGGCGCTGCGGCTGCTGCGCTTGTATGCGTTGTCCGAGCACGCGCACGAGCCGCTGCGCGGCGAGCTCGACGTGGTCTACTTCATGCGCCACACCGCGCAGGACATCGCCTGGCACACACGCGCGTTGATCGCGCACCTGCGCACCGAGCGGCCGATCGTGCGCACGCGCCTTGCGCCCGGCGGCGAGGGCGCCCAAGTGCTGGTCTACGTGCGCGACCAGAAGGACCTGTTCGCGCGCGTATGCGGCTATTTCGACAGCCGCGGGCTGAACATCCTGGACGCCAAGATCCACACCACGCGGCACGGCTATGCGCTCGACACGTTCGTCGTCACCGACAACGGCCGCGCGCAGCACTACCGGGAGCTGCTGTCGCAGATCGAGCACGAACTCGCGGAGTGGATCGCCGCCGCGCGCCCGCTGCACGAACCAGCCAAGGGCAGGCTGTCGCGCCAGTCGCGCCACTTCCCGGTGTCGCCGTCCGTTTACCTGACCCCGGACGAGCGCGGCGAACACTACCTGCTGCAGATCACCGCCACCGACCGCGTCGGCCTACTGTATGCGATCGCGCGCGTGCTGAGCCGCCACGGCATCAACGTCCACACCGCCAAGATCATGACCCTCGGCGAACGGGTCGAGGACGTGTTCCTGATCGATGGCGCCGCGCTCGCCTCGCCGCGCGGGCAGCTGCAGTTGGAAAGCGACCTGCTGCAAGCCTTGACGCCCTGACGGCCTCGCTGCCGGCCGGCGCCGCGGTCGGCGCGGTCACTCCTCCGGCACGTCCTGCAGAGCCGGGAACAGCACGTCGGTGAAGCCGAAGCGAGTGAAGTCGCGCACCCGCATCGGGTAAAGGATGCCATCCAGATGGTCGACTTCGTGCTGAACGACGCGGGCGTGAAATCCTTCGACGATGCGGTCGATCGGATTGCCCTGCGCGTCGAAGCCGGTGTAGTGCAGGCGCCGGTAGCGCGGCACCACACCGCGCAGCCCGGGCACCGACAGGCAGCCCTCCCAGCCCTCCTCCATCTCCTCGCCGAGCGGTCGCAGCACCGGATTGACGAGCACCGTCTGCGGCACCGGATCGGCATCCGGATAGCGCGGGTTGCGCGCGCTCGGATCGGCGCTGCCGAAGATCACGACCCGCAGCGGCACGCCGATCTGCGGTGCCGCCAGCCCGGCGCCGTTGGCCGCCCGCATCGTGTCGAACATGTCGGCGATCAGTTCCCGCAGCGCCGCCGTGCCGAACTCGCGCACCGGCTCCGACACGCGCAGCAGACGCGGATCGCCCATGCGCAGGATCGGGCGGATCATGCGGCGCCCCGCACGGTGGCTTCGACGATGCGCACGGCGCGCAGGATGGTGGCGTGCATCACCGCTTCCAGTTCGTCGAGCTTGACGCGCTCGCGGCTGTCGCCGCGGCCGGCCGCGTGGTTCACCACCACCGCCAGCGCGGCGTAGTCCAGGCCGGCCTCGCGCGCCAGCGCCGCTTCCGGCATGCCGGTCATGCCGACGATGTCGCCGCCGTCGCGTGCGATACGCTCTATCTCGGCCGCGGTCTCCAGGCGCGGGCCCTGCGTGCAGGCGTAGGTGGCGCCGTCCACCACCGCCTCGCCGCAGGCACGCGCCCCTTCCAGCAGCGCGCGACGCATGCGCTCCGAATACGGTTGTGTGAAATCGATGTGCGTCACCGGCGCATCGGCGCCTTCGAAAAAGGTCGCCTTGCGGCTGTGCGTGTAGTCGATGATCTGGTTCGGGATCACCAGCGTGCCAGGCCCGAGGTCGGCGCGGATGCCGCCGACGGTGGCCACTGCGATCACGCCCTCGACCCGCAAGTCCTTCAGCACCCAGATGTTGGCGCGGTAGTTGATCTCGTGCGGCGCGATCGTGTGGCCGTAGCCGTGGCGCGCCAGGAACACGACCTCGCGCCCGCCCAGCCGACCGAAGGTGAGCGCGCCCGACGGCTCTCCGTACGGCGAGCGCATCACCTGCCGGCGCGGCGCCTGAAGCGCCGAGAGTTTGGCGAGCCCGCTGCCGCCGATGATCGCGTACATGTCAGCCTCCGAGCAGACGTTTGAATTCCTCGCCGTCGATCACGCGCACCCCGAGTTCGCGCGCGCGCGCGAGCTTGCTGCCGGCCGCTTCGCCCGCCACCACGAGGTCGGTCTTCTTCGACACCGAACCGGCCACCTTGCCGCCAGCGGCTTCGATCAACGCCGCCGCTTCATCGCGCGTCATGCCGGGCAGGGTCCCGGTCAGCACCACGGTCTTGCCGGCGAACGGCCCGCTCGCCGGCGCACGCCGCAGCGCGCTGCCTTCGGGCCAGGTGACGCCGGCCGCGCGCAACTGCTCGATGACCTGGCGATTGTGCGGTTCGGCGAAGAAGCGCGCGATCGATGCCGCCACCACCGGCCCGACGTCGGGCACCTCGGCGAGCGCCGCCTCGTCGGCCGCCATCAGCGCGTCCAACGATCCGAAGTGGCGCGCCAGATCCCGCGCCGTCGATTCGCCGACGTGGCGGATACCGAGCGCGTAGATGAAGCGCTCCAGCGTCGTGTGCTTGGCGCGCTGCAAGGCCGCGACCAGGTTCGCGGCCGACTTCTCGCCCATGCGCTCCAGGCGCGCCAGCGTCGCGGCGTCCAGTGCGAACAGATCGGCCGGATTTCGCACCAGACCGCTGTCGACCAGTTGGTCGACCAGCTTCTCGCCCAGGCCCTCGATGTCCAGCGCGCGCCGGCTGGCGAAGTGCAGCAGCGCCTGCTTGCGCTGTGCCGCGCAGTACAGGCCGCCGGTGCAGCGGGCGATCGCCTCGCCCTCGGGCCGTTCGATCCGCGACCCGCACACCGGGCAATGCGTCGGCAGCCGGTACGGGCGTGCGCCCTTGGGTCGGCGCTCGGCGACCACCGCGACGACCTCCGGAATCACGTCGCCGGCGCGCCGCACGATCACGGTGTCGCCGATGCGGACGTCCTTGCGCCGCACTTCTTCTTCGTTGTGCAGCGTGGCGTTGGTGATCGTCGC
>JAKANT010000004.1 GCA_021823635.1 Pseudomonadota bacterium | reverse complement strand
GAGCCGCGCCCAGTCCTCGATGACCACGATGCGCCCCTCGTTGTAGAGGGTCCGGTCCTCGTTCTGGTTCTGCCAGTAGCGGCCGTCCATGTTGTAGTCGGCGTCGACGAGGTCGTACGTGAACGTCGCGTACACGGTCGCGCCGATGCCCGCGCAGCCCTTAAGGTTGAGCCGTACCGGTGTGCCACCATCTAGCCTGCAAAACACCGCTTCGGAGTCCGGCGATGGGTCTGCGCGAAATCAGCCGTGTCGTTGCCGCCCTGCGCACGCGCGAGGGCGGCGGATTCGTCGTGCGGCGGCCGTTTCCGACGCCGCAACTGGACATGGTCGATCCATTCCTGCTGCTCGACGAAATGGGGCCGGTCGAATACGCGCCGGGCGAGGCGGTCGGCGCGCCCGATCACCCGCATCGCGGCTTCGAGACCGTGACCTACATGCTGGAAGGCGAATTCGAGCACGAGGACAGCGCCGGCCACCGCGGCCGCATCGCGCCCGGGGACGTGCAGTGGATGACCGCCGGCGACGGGGTAGTCCACTCCGAAATGCCGGCGCAGTGGATTCGCGAGCGCGGCGGCCGCGTGCACGGCTTCCAGCTCTGGGTCAATCTGCCGGCGCGCGACAAGCGCATCGCGCCGCGCTACCAGGACGTGCGCGCGCGCGACATACCCGCCTGGCGCAGCGCCGACGGCCGCGCCACGATCAAGGTGATCGCGGGCAGCGCCAACGGCGTGACTGGCGCGGCGCAGACGCGCATTCCGATCACGTATCTCGACGTCTTGCTCGCGCGTGACGCCGACGTGACGCTCGACCTCGACCCGAGCCAATCCGCGTTCGTGTATGTCTTCGGCGGCGCGCTGCAAGTCGGCGCCGAACGGCGCACGGCCTCTGACGGCGAATTGGCGCTGCTGACGGCGGGCGACGCACTGCGACTGCGCGCAAGCGCGGACGGTGCGCGCGCGCTGGTGCTGGCCGGGCAGCCGCTGCGCGAGCCGGTGGCGCGCTATGGTCCGTTCGTGATGAACACGCGCGAAGAGATCTACCAGGCCGTCGCCGACTTTCAGTCGGGGCGCTTCGGTCGCATTGCGCGTTAAGCCACGAGACGGGCCGCTCAGCGCGGCAGCGCGCCGATGCCGGTCGCCTCGATCTCGACCAGCAATTCCGCGCGGCAGATGTCGGCCTGCGCGTAGATCGCATCGCGCGCCGCCGGCGAATCGCTGCCGACCGCGGCTTCGAACTGCGCGCGCACGGCGGCGGCGTCTTCGGCGCGCCGCACGTAGACGGTGTAAGCCAGGCGCTCGAGCGAGAACGCGGGCGCCGCCAGGCGCGCGTTGGCGACTTCGATCAGCGCCCGCAGGTTGACCAAGGTTTCGCGCGTCTGCGCGGCGGCGTCGCCCGGGTGCATCGAGCGGTGGCCGACGATGGCCGCCGTGCCCGAGACGAACAGCACCGGCACCCCCAGCTCGAACAGCGCCGCGCGTGAAAACGTCGGGCTGCGCGGGCCGTAGTCGGGGGGATAGCGGTACGCGCTCACCTGGCGCGGATTTTCGAGCGCGATCGGTGCGCGGCGCGCGGCGACGAAGTGCACCGACAGGTCGCCGCCATAGGTGCCAAGCGCGCACGCCGCCGGCGCCCCCTCGAATGCAGGTCGGCCGGCGGCGAGGAACGCCGCCTGGCGCCCGATGTTGAACTGCCGGTAGCGCTCCAACGAACCGGTGACGACGTTGATGTGCGGCACGTAGTTCCAGAAGCGCAGGGGATGCGGACAGCCGCAGCGGTCGAGCACGGCGAAGATCGCTTCGTAGGCCCGCTGCGCGCAGTCTTGCAACGGACCGTGGCCGTCGCACACCAGATGACCGAACAGCAGGTCGCCGTCGGTGGCATAGCTGACCGGCCCGAGCGTGCCGGCCGAAACCGCGCCGCGTGCGCACCAGGTTTCGAAGGCCACGCGGGTGCCCGCGAGTCGCCGCACCGGCACCGCCACGGCGGGCGCGCCGTTGGCGGGGCGCGGCGGCGCCACGCCCAGGCCGACCGTGCCAAGCACCCGCGGCGCATCGTGCGCCTCATTGGCGGCGCAGCGCAACAGCAGCGGGGCGGAGGTGTCGAAGACCGAGTGGGGCGCGTTCATCGCGTTCGCGGCGCGCTGCCCGCCCGCGTCACTGGATCGCGCAACGAGCGACGGCCTAGGCTCATCCGGTCGGCAGTATAGGAGCGGTGCCGGCGTGACGGCGGCGGCAAAGGCTGCGGCCTATGCGCCTTCGCCGAGCAAGTAGCGGCGCAGGAAAAGAACGCGCGCATAGAACGCGTAGTCGGCGTTTTCTTTCTTGGCGAAGCCGTGCCCTTCATTGTCGGCGATCAGGCTCCACACCGGCACGCCGTTGGCGGCCACGGTGCGCGCGATCTGTTCGGCCTCGGTCACTGGCACGCGCGGGTCGTTGCGCCCGTGCAGGACGAACAGCGGCACGCGGATCTTCGCTGCGTTGGTGAGCGGCGAGATGCGGTGCAGGAACTCGCGCATCGCCGCATCGCGCTCGTCGCCGTATTCGACGCGGCGCAGGTCGCGGCGATAGCTTTCGGTGCGCTCGAGGAACGTGACGAAGTGCGAGATGCCGACCGCGGAGATCGCGGCGCGGATGCGCGGCGAGTAGTGCACCGCCACCGCGTACGCCATGTAGCCGCCGTAGCTGCCGCCGCTCACCGCCACCCGCGCCGGATCCAGGTCCGGCTGGCGCGCGATCCAGTCGAGCAGCGCGCCGATGTCGCGCACCGCGTCCTCGCGCCGCACGCCGTCGTCGAGCTTCATGAACGACTTGCCGAAGCCGGTCGAGCCGCGCACGTTCGGCTCGATGATGGCGATGCCCAGCTCGTTGACCAGATAGTTGTCGCGGCCGGCGAAACCGATGCGCGCCTGCGCTTCGGGCCCGCCGTGGATGTCGATCAGCACCGGCCGGCGCCCTTCGAAGCGCGCCGGCGGACGCGTGATCAGACCGGTGATCGTGCGGCCGTCGAAGCTCGGCCAGGCCACCACCTCAGCCGGCGCGAAGCGCACCGCGTCGATGCCCGCAGTGTCGGCCTGCGCCCACCACTTCAGCCGCTGCGTGGCCAGGTCGATCACGGCGACGGACCCTGGAGAGGAGGGCGAAACCACCGTTACCGCGACGCGGCTGCCGTCGGGACTGAGGCGCGCAGAGCGCACGCTGCCCGCGATCGGCGGCAGCGGCAACGGCGCCAGCGTGCGCGCGTCGTAGACACGGGCCACGCCGCGGCCCGCTTCGTTGGTGACCAGCGCGAAGCGCGTGCGGTCGCGCGCCAGGCTTGCGCCCAGTGCGACGTCCCAAGGCACGTTCGCGGTCACGCCCTCGAAGCGGCCGCTGGCCGGGTCATACCGGTACACCGAGCGAAACTCCCCGGCATGGTCGCTGGCGACGAACAGCCGGCCGTCGGGCGCGAACCAGGCCTCGGTGTAGCCGGCGGCCGCTTCGCCGTCGCGCGGCAGCAGGCGCGTACGCGCGCCGCTGGCCACGTCGATCGACCAGACTTCGGCATCCGTCAAGGAGCGAACCCGCACCGCCAGCAGGCGCCGGTTGCCGGCATCGAAATCGGTCGGGTACCAGCCGCTGCCGGGCAGTGAAGCGATCACGCGGCGCACGCCGCGGTGAGGGTCGAGCAACGCCAGCTCGGTCGCGATCTCGCTGCGCGAGCCGCTGGCGGCCGTGCGGTCGAGCGGCACCGAGGTGACGGCCACCGCGTCGCCGGCGCGGTTCAGCGGCCCGAGTTGATGGCGCTGGTCCGGATCGGTCAACCGCGTTTCGACCCCCGTCGCGAGGTCGAGGCGGAAGATCTGCGTCGCTTCGCTGCCGCCGGTATCGCGTTCGAAGACGATCACATTGCGGTCGGCGGGAAGGAAGAAGCCTTCGCGCGTCGGCTCGGCGCCGCGGGTCAACGGTACGAGTGCCGCGCCCGGCGCGTCGAGCCGGTGCAGTTGCACGGTGCTGCCGGCGCGAAA
Source organism: Pseudomonadota bacterium (assembly GCA_021823635.1). Taxonomy (GTDB): domain Bacteria; phylum Pseudomonadota; class Gammaproteobacteria; order Burkholderiales; family Burkholderiaceae_F; genus JAKANT01. Next base: position 9,772 of record JAKANT010000004.1, on the reverse strand, counting down.
CGTCACCAACAGCGCGCGCCCGTCCGGCGACCAGTCGAGCGCGTTCACGCCGCGAAATTCGCCGTAGCGCCCCACCGCGCGCGCCAACGCCGCCGGCACCGGCGGCACGCCTTGCAGCCGCAATGCGGGCGGCGGCTCGAGCGGTGGCTCGGGCGCACGCGGCGCGCCGCAGGCGACGAGCGCCAGCAGCGCCATGGGGCCGAACCGCCGCGTCCCGCTCATGACCGCTCGTACGCGGCGCGGATCGCTTCCACCCGCGCGCGATTGACGCCGAAATCGTGCCGACCGACGCGCGACGCCGATCGCACGTGGATCACGCGCTCGGCGGGGGAAAACCAAAACTCCACGTCGTCGACGAAGCGCAGCCAGCGCGTCGTGAACTGCGCGTACAAATAATCGTCGCGCGCTTCGATCACGCGCGCACCGGGCATCGCGGCGACGATCGCGCGCAGCCGCGCCAGCGCCGCGGCGGCATCGCCGCGCACGGGAAACGGCGCGATCGCCGCGTGTTCGCGCTGCGGCGCCTGCGGCCAAAGATGCGCTTGACTGGAGACGCTGTTCGGTGTGGGCGACGGCGGCGCCAGCTTGCCGTCGCGCACGCCGAGCGCGGGCGCCTTGCCTTGCAGCAGACCGAGGCGGCCGGCCGCGAGCAGCGCAAGCCCTAGCGCGGCGACGGCGGCGAGTGCGTAAGCGAGCGTTTTCATCGGCGCATCGGTCGGGGCGATCGGTACGCTGGCGAGCGTAGCGGGAAATGGCCGGGGCTGTCGCAGGCGCCAGGGGTTGCCGGTGCCGCGCGGGTGAGCGGCGATGTCGGCGCCATTTGGCCTGCGCCTTGCGCCGAGCGCTGCCTGCGTGGCCGTCGGGCCTGCCAGAATTTCGTCTGCAACCGGGGGAGCGTCAAAGATGCAGGAAACCGTTCGCGCGCCGATGGCGGCGACCGTGGTGCAGGTGGCGGTCGCGCGCGGCGAGCGGGTCGCGGCCGGCGACGTGCTGCTGATCCTGGAGGCGATGAAGATGCAGCACGAGCTGCGCGCGCCGGCCGACGCGCACGTGGTGGAGTTGTTCGCCCGTCCCGGGGACACGGTGGCCGAGGGCGACGCGCTGGCGGTCCTGGCGCGCGGCGGCGACGCGCTGGCCGCCGAACGTTCATCGCTGCCCGTGGCGAGCGATGCGCCGCGAGAACGCGCTGACCTGCGCCGCGTGCGCGAGCGACACGCGTTGCTCATGGACGCGGCGCGCCCGCAGGCGGTCGCGCGCCGCCACGCGCTGGGCCTGCGCACCGCGCGCGAAAACATCGCCGACCTCGTCGATCCCGACTCGTTCATCGAGTATGGCGCGCTCGCCTACGCGGCGCAGGAGCGGCGCCGCTCGAAGCAGGACCTGATCGAGAACACGCCGGCCGACGGGCTGGTCGCGGGCATCGGGTCCGTCAACGGCGCGCTGTTCGGCGCCGAGCGGTCGCGCTGTGTGGTGATGGCGTACGACGCCACCGTGCTGGCCGGCACGCAGGGCATGCGCAATCACCAGAAAACCGACCGCCTGCTGGCGATCGCGCTCGAGCAGCGGCTGCCGGTCGTGCTGTTCGCCGAAGGCGGCGGCGGGCGACCTGGCGACGTCGACATGCCGATCGTGGCGGGACTGCACGTGCCGACGTTCGCGAGCTTCGCGCGGCTGTCGGGTCGCGTGCCGGTGGTGGCGATCGTCGCCGGCCGCTGCTTCGCCGGCAATGCGGCGCTCGCGGGCGCCTCCGACCTCATCATCGCCACGCGCGACGCGAACCTCGGCATGAGCGGGCCGGCGATGATCGAAGGCGGCGGCCTCGGCGTGTTTGCGCCGGAGGAAATCGGCCCGGCGGCCGAGCTGGCGAAAGCCGGCGTCGTCGATTTTCTGGTCGAAAACGAAGCGGCCGCGGTGGCGGCGGCAAAGAAGTACCTCGCGTTCTTGCAGGGCGCGCTGCCGACGTGGACCTGCGCCGAGCAGGAGCCGCTGCGCGACGCGGTGCCGGAGAACCGCGTGCGCGCCTACGACGTGCGGCCGATCGTCGAGCGCCTGGTCGATGCCGGCTCGGCGCTCGAGCTGCGCGCAGGCTTCGGTGGCGCCGTGCTGACGTTTCTGGCGCGGCTCGAAGGGCGGCCGATCGCGCTGCTCGCCAGCAACCCGGCCGTGCTCGGCGGCGCGATCGATCCCGACGCCGCCGACAAGGCCGCCCGCTTTCTGCAACTGGCCGATGCGCACGGACTGCCGGTGGTGACGCTGATCGACACCCCCGGCTTCATGGTCGGTCCCGAGGTCGAAGCGCGCGCGCAGGTGCGCCACGCCAGCCGGCTGTTCGTCGTCGGCGCGCAGCTTTCGGTGCCGGTCTTTGCGGTCGTGCTGCGCAAGGGCTACGGGTTGGGCGCGATGGCGCTCGCCGGCGGCGGCTTGCACGCGCCGGTGGCCACTGTCGCTTGGCCCACCGGCGAGTTCGGCGCGATGGGGCTGGAAGGCGCGGTGCGCCTCGGTTACCGCAAGGAACTGGCGGCCGTGCCCGAAGGCGAGCAGCGCGAGGCGCTGTACCGGCGCCTGGTGGCCGAGCAGTACGAGCGCGGCAGCGCGCTCAACATGGCTGCGACGCTGGAGATCGACGCCGTGATCGACCCGGCCGAAACGAGATCGTGGCTGTCGCGCGCGCTCGCCGCCGCGCGGCCGGCGCGCGGGGCGCGTTTCATCGATCCGTGGTGAGGGCCGCACGATGACCGCGCCGCGAAGCGGTGCCGGCGCGCCGGCCATCGCGCCGTCGGACCTCGGCTTCTTCGTCACGCTGGCGGCGGCGCGCAGCCTGAGCGCGGCGGCGCGCGAGCTGGGCGTGAGCACCGCCGCGGTCAGCAAACAGCTGGCCAAGATCGAGGCGCGTCTGGGTCTGACGCTGGTGCGCAGGAGCACGCGCCGGATGGGTCTGACGCCCGAGGGCGAGCTGTACTTGGAACATGCGCGCCGCATCCTGGACGAAATCGATGCGCTGGCCGAAGAGCTGGGCGCGGCGCGCGCCACGCCGCGCGGGCTGTTGCGCGTCAGCGCCACGCTCGGCTTCGGCCGCAATCACGTCGCGCCGATCGTTTCGCGTTTCGTGCGCCGTTATCCGCAGGTGGACGTCCAGTTGCAACTCGCGGTCGATCCGCCGCCGGTGACCGACGACACCTGGGACGTATGCATCCGTTTCGGCGCGCCTCCCGATGCGCGCGTGATCGCGCGGCGCGTCGCCCGCAACCGCCGGCTGCTGTGCGCTGCGCCCGCCTACCTGGCGGCGCACGGCACGCCGAAGGTGCCGCAGGACCTGACGCGTCACAACTGCATCGGCATCCGTCAGGGTCAGGAGGGCTACGGCGTGTGGCGCCTGACCAGCGGGCGCGGCCGCCACGCGCGCACGGAGACGGTGAAGGTCCGCGGCAATCTGACCACCAACGACGGCGAAGTGGCGGTCAACTGGGCCTTGGACGGACACGGCATTCTGATGCGCGCCGAGTGGGACATCGCCCGGCACCTGCAGAGCGGCCGCCTGGTGCAGGTGCTGCCGCAGTACTCGACGCCGGACGCGGACATCTTCGCCGTCTATCCGCAGCGCCATCAGCGCGCGGCGCGCGTGCGTGCGTTCGTCGAGTTCGTGGCGCAGTCTTTCGCGTCCCAGCGTTGGCGGTCGGACGCGCAATGACGGCCCCCATCGTTGAATCCAGGTTAACGACGGATTGAACCGCCGCGTGCGCGCAGCGGCGCCGGCGCGCCTACAGTGGGTGCCATCGTCCAGCGCGCCCCGCAAGTGACCGTGAAGACCTACCGCATCGCATTGATCCCCGGCGACGGCATCGGCAAGGAAGTCGTGCCGGCCGGCCGCCAAGTCCTGCAGACGCTCGCCGCCGCGAGCGATCTGCGCTTCGAGTTCGAGGATTTTCCTTGGGGCGGCGACTACTACCGTGCGCACGGCGTGATGATGCCCGACGACGGCCTCGACGCGCTGCGCGACAAGGACGCGATCCTTTTCGGTTCGGCCGGCGACCCGCACATCCCCGACCACATCACGCTGTGGGGCCTGCGGCTGAAGATCTGCCAGGGCTTCGACCAGTACGCGAACGTGCGGCCGACCCGCATCCTGCCCGGCATCGATGCGCCGCTGAAGCGCTGTCGGCCGGAGGACCTGAATTGGGTCATCGTGCGCGAGAACTCCGAAGGCGAGTACTCGGGTATCGGCGGCCGTGTGCATCAGGGACATCCGATAGAGGCCGCCACCGACGTGTCGATCATGACCCGCGCAGGGGTCGAGCGCATCATGCGCTTCGCGTTCCGGCTCGCGCAGTCGCGCCCGCGCAAGCGCCTGACCGTCGTCACCAAGAGCAATGCCCAGCGCCATGCGATGGTCATGTGGGACCAGATCGCGGTCGAGGTCGCGCGCGAGTTCCCGGACGTGACGTGGGACAAGGAGCTGGTGGACGCGATGACTGCGCGCATGGTCAACAAGCCGTCCACCCTGGACACGATCGTCGCCACCAATCTGCATGCCGACATCCTGAGCGACCTCGCCGCTGCGCTGGCGGGCAGCCTCGGCATCGCGCCGACCGCCAACCTCGACCCGCAGCGGCGCTACCCGTCGATGTTCGAGCCGATCCACGGCTCGGCGTTCGACATCATGGGCCAGGGGCTCGCCAATCCGATCGGCACGTTCTGGTCGGTCGCGATGATGCTCGAACACCTCGGCGAGGCCGCCGCCGCGCAGCGCGTCATGCAAGCGATCGAGCGCGTGACCGCCGATGCGCGGCTGCACACGCGCGACCTCGGCGGCCGCGCTACCACCGCCGACGTCACGCGCGCGGTGTGCGAGTTCATCGCCGCGGCCGGCCCGCTGCGCGCCGCGGCCTGAGGGTCGCGGCGTTCCTTCACTTACTGCAGAGGAGTCGTCCTATGCCCCTGTCCGACATTCGCATCGGCGCGCGTTTCGCGCACGCCGCCGTCCTCGCGCTGTTGCTTTCGGCCGGCGCCGCCGCGGCGCAGACGTGGCCGAGCCGTCCGCTCAGCATCGTGGTGCCGTTTCCGCCGGGCGGCACGACCGACGTGCTGGCGCGCGCGATCGGCCAGGAGCTGGCGAAAAGCCTCGGCCAGCCCGTGATCGTGGACAACAAGCCGGGCGCCGGCGCCACGCTCGGCGCCGCTCAGGTGGCCAAGGCCAAACCCGACGGCTACACGCTGATGATGGGCGCCGTGCACCATACGATCGCCACCAGCGTCTACCGGAAGCTGCCGTACGACTTCGCGAAGGACTTCGCGCCGATCACGACGGTGGCGCTGGTGCCCAATGTGCTGGTGGTCAATCCGGCCGTGCCGGCGAAGAACGTGCGCGAACTGATCGCTCTGGCCAAGGCCAATCCCGGCAAGCTCGCGTACGGCTCCAACGGCCAAGGAACGCTGCAACACCTTATCGGCGCCCAGTTCGAGCGCGCCGCCGGGGTCCAGATGCTGCACGTGCCGTACAAAGGCAGCGGCCCGCTGGTCAACGATCTGCTGGGCGGCCAGGTGGCGATGTCGTTCGACACGGTCACGCCGGTGCTTGGACACATCCAGGCGGGAAAGTTGCGCGCGCTGGCGGTGACCACGGCCAGGCGGTCGGCCGCGCTGCCCGACGTGCCGACGCTGGACGAAGCGGGCCTGAAGGGCTTCGACATGGGTACCTGGTTCGGCTTACTGGCGCCCGCGGCCACGCCGAAAGACATCGTCGAGCGGCTGCACAGCGAGGTGACGAAGATCATCAACGCGCCCGAGTTCCGCAAGCGGTTGCAGGAGATCGGCGCCGAGCCGATCGGCAACACGCCGGGCCAGATGGCGCAGCAGATCCGCGACGACACCGAGAAGTTCGCCAGGCTGGTCAAGGAGGCGAACGTCGCGATCGAGTAGCGCCGATCTCAACCGCCCCAGGGACGCGGCAGCCGCTGCGCCACCTCGCGCGCGGCCTTTCGGAACGCCTCGAGCGCCGGTGACGCATCGTCGCGCCGCCACGCCAGCGCGGTGAGCACCGGCGGCGATTTCTCCAGCAGCGGGCGATATTCGACGCCGCGCATGCGCGTGCCTGCGATCGACGCCGGCACCAGCGCGATGCCAATGCCCGCCGACACCAGACCGACCACCGCGTGCGACTGCGCCACCTCCTGCGCGACGCGCGGGCTGAAGCCGTGCTGCAGGCAGAACCGCAGCACCAGGTGGTGCATCACCAGGCCGGGCTGACGCTGGAACATGACGAACGGTTCCTGCGCCAGCCGCCGCATCGGGATGCGCCGCAGCCGCGCCAGCCGATGACCGCGCGGCAGCGCCACGACCAGCGGCTCGGCAAGCACCGTCTCCGCATCGAGCGCCGCGTCTTCGACCGGCGGTCGCACCAGCCCGACGTCGATTTCGCCGCCGCGCAACTGGGCCAGCTGCACCGGCATCGCCAGCTCGCGCAGCTCGAGCCGGACGGCCGGAAAGCGGGCGGCGAACTCGCGCAGCAGCCCGGGCAGCAGCGTGTAAATGGTGCCGGACATGAAGCCGATGCGCAGCCGTCCGACCTCGCCGCGCGCGGCGGCGCGCGCCAGTTCGACGGCGTCTTCAGCGCGCGCCAGCAGGCTGCGCGCCTGTTCGAGAAACGCGCTGCCGGCATGGGTCAGAGCCACGCGGCGCGGTGAGCGCACGAACAGCGGCACGCCCAACTCCCGCTCCAGGGCGTGAATCGCCATCGACAGCGGCGGCTGCGTGATGTGCAGCCGCTGCGCTGCGCGACCGAAGTGCAGCTCTTCGGCCAGCACCACGAAGTAACGCAGCTTGCGCAGCTCCATCGATTCGCCACTCGTATCGAAAGCGAACGAATTATGAATTGGACCGGATCGACGCCGTTGCTTAATTTGCGCGCACGCCGGCGCACGAGCGGCGAGACCGTCACCGCGCCGCGCCGCTTCGCCATCGGAGACCCGACATGTCCGCCGCCGACCGCATCGCCTGGGTGCGGGTTTCGTCCTGCATGCTGCCGCTGGCCACCCCGATCAGCGACGCCAAGGTGCTGACCGGCCGGCAGAAGCCGATGACCGAGATCGCGTTGCTGTTCGCGGAGATTCGCAGCGCCGACGGCCACCAGGGCTTGGGATTCAGCTACGCCAAGCGTGCCGGCGGGGCGGCGCAATTCGCCCATGCCAAGGAACTGGCGCCGGTGCTGATCGGCGAAGACCCGAACGACATCGCGCGCCTGTGGAACAAGCTCGTCTGGGCCGGCGCTTCGGTCGGCCGCAGCGGACTGGCGGTGCAAGCGATCGCGGCTTTCGACGTCGCGCTGTACGACCTGAAAGCGAGGCGTGCCGGGCTGCCGCTCGCCAAGCTGCTCGGGGCCTATCGCGATTCGGTCGCCTGCTACGACACGTCGGGCGGGTTCCTGCACACCCCGCTGGCGCAATTGCTGGACAATGCCGCCGCTGCGCGCGCGCGCGGCATCGGCGGCATCAAGCTGAAGGTCGGCCAGCCGGATCGCCTGCTCGACATCCGCCGCGTCGAGGCCGTGCGCAAACGACTCGGCGACGACGTACCGCTGATGATCGATGCCAACCAGCAGTGGGACCGTCCGACCGCGCAGCGCATGTGCCGCGCGTTCGAGGACTTCGGGCTGGTCTGGATCGAGGAGCCGCTCGATGCCTATGACCACGAAGGCCACGCGGCGCTGGCGGCGCGCTTCGACACGCCGATCGCGACCGGCGAGATGCTGGTGAGCGTCGCCGAACACGGCGAGCTGATCCGGCACCGGGCGGCCGACTACCTGATGCCGGACGCGCCGCGCGTCGGCGGCATCACGCCGTTCCTGAAGATCGCCGCCCAGGCGGAAGCGGCGGGCCTGATGCTGGCGCCGCACTTCGCGATGGAGCTCCACGTGCACCTGGCCGCGGCCTATCCCACCGAGACCTGGGTCGAACACTTCGACTGGCTCGAGCCGTTGTTCAACGAACGGCTGCAGATCGCCGACGGCCGCATGCGAGTGCCGGTGCGCCCGGGGCTCGGGCTGTCGCTGAGCGAACGGGCGCGGCGTTTGACGCGCGAGCAAGCCGAATGCGGCGCGCAGCCTTAGGTTCCGCCAATCGCCCGCGGGCTGGATGGTCCGTCGCGGCGCTGTGCAAAGGCGCGATGCCATGCCCGTGGGCTGCGCGTCGCGGCGGGACGATGCGATCGCCGCATCGTCAGAGGATCGATTCCGAACCGACCAACTGACGGCCCTTGCCTTTGTCGGCGGGCGCCGTACTTCACCACGGAGGCAGACAGAGATGAAACGCATCCTCGCTACTTTGGCCGCGGCGCTGGCCGTTGCCGCCAGCGCGCCGCCGGCGGCCGCTTATCCCGAGCGGCCGATCACTTTCGTCGTGCCGTTTCCGCCGGGCGGCTCGAGCGACGCCATCGCGCGCACGCTCAGCCAAAAGATGAGCGCCAGCCTCGGCCAACCGATCGTGGTCGAGAATGTGGCCGGCGCAACCGGCGCGATCGGCGCCACGCGCGTGAAGCGCGCAGCCGCCGACGGCTACACCGTGCTGGTGGCCTCGATCGGCGTCTACGCCACGAATCCATTCCTGCAGAAGAACCTGCCGTACGACCCGGTCAAGGACTTCGACCTGCTGACCGTGCTGGTGCGCGCGCCCAACCTGCTGGTCGTGCATCCGAGCGTGCCGGCCAATACCGTGGCGGAGTTCGTCGAGTACCTGAAGAAAAATCCGGACAAGGTTTCGTTCGCCTCCTCCGGCGCCGGCTCCTCCGACCATTTGACGGCGGCGCTGTTCTGGCAGCGTACCGGCACCGGCGGCGTACACGTGCCCTACAAGGGCGGCGGACCGGCGATCTCCGACCTGCTCGCCGGGCACGCGCTGGCCTCGTTCCAGAACCTGAACGCGGTGATCGCGCACGTGAAGGGCGGCAAACTGAAGGCGCTGGCGGTCACGGGCGAACGGCGCGCCGCCGCCTTGCCGGAGGTGCCGACGCTCGCCGAAGCCGGCGTGCAGGACCTGGTCGTCTATTCCTGGCAGGCGGCGGCCGCGCCGAAGGGCCTGCCGAAGAACGTGCGCGACAAACTGCATGCAGCGTTCGTCGCTGCGCTGAACGATGCTGAGGTGGCGCCGAAGCTGGCCGCGCAGGGCTTCGAGCTGGTCGGCAACACGCCGGAACAATTCGCCCAGTTCCTGAACCAGGAGTTGGCGCGGTGGAAGCAGGTGATCGAGCGCGGCAAGATCACCGCCGACTGAGCGCTGGGACCGACGCGCGATGCCGCCGCTCTACATCAAGATGCACGAGCGCGACAACGTCGCGATCGTCGCCAACGACGGCGGGCTGCCGGCGGGAACGCGATTCGCCTGCGGGCTGACGCTGGTCGAGCGCGTGCCGCAGGGACACAAGGTGGCGCTCGTCGATCTGGCGCCGGGCGATGCGGTGCGGCGCTACGGCGTGACGATCGGACACGCGGCACGCGCGATCGCCGCCGGAAGCTGGGTGCACGAGCGCCTGCTCGAACTGCCGGCGGCGCGCCCGCTCGACGGGCTGCCGATGGCGACGGCCAACGCGGCGCCGCTTCCGCCGCTCACCGGCTATACGTTCGAGGGCTATCGCAACGACGACGGGTCGGTCGGCACGCGCAACATCCTGGCGATCACGACCACCGTGCAATGCGTGGCCGGCGTGGTCGAGGTCGCGGTCGAGCGCATCCGGCGCGAGCTGCTGCCGAAGTATCCGAACGTCGACGGCGTCGTCGCACTCGACC
>JAKANT010000358.1 GCA_021823635.1 Pseudomonadota bacterium | reverse complement strand
CATGCGGCGCGCCGCGCGCGCCCCGATTTCCGGGCGGAAGAATTGGTAGCTGCCGGTACGCCGTTCGCGCGCGTAGTCCTTGGCCGCACACGCGTGCGCCAGCAGCGCGTCGGCGCCCGCCGCGTCGTCCGGCAGCACCGCCACGCCGATCGACGGCGCGAGCCGAACTTCGCAGCCGTCCAGCGGCAGCGGCGCGTCGAGCGCGTCGAGCAGCTTGCGCGCCACCGCGGCCGCGTCGCCGCTTCTGTGCAGCGGCATCACGAGCGCGAATTCGTCGTCGCCGATGCGGGCGATCGCGTCGGAGCCGCGCACGGTCCGCCGCAGCCGATCGCCGACGGCGCGCGCCAGCGCATCGCTCGCTGCCAGCCCCAGCGCGTCGCGCACGTGGGCCGCGGCGCCGATGCCGACCACGATCACCGCCGCCGGCTCGCCATCGACCGCATGCCGCCTTACTTCGCGCTCGATGCGCTCCAGCAGGTGCTGACGGTTTGGCAGACCGCTGGCGCGGTCGATCCGCTCGCGCTCGGCAGCGGCCGCCTCCGCCGCGTCCGACCGATACAGGGCCTCGATCAGGCGCTCGTTGACCCAGGCGACCTCGGCCGACCGTTCGTCGAGCAGGCGCTGCAGTTCCTCCAGCCGCCCGCGCTGTGCCCGATCGGCGAGTTCCGAGGCAATGCGGTCCATCGCGAATCCTTTCGCGGCCGACTGTAGGGCACGCCGGTGACGGCCTAAGCGACGAAATGCGCAGGCCGCCGCGTCGCTCGATCGATCGCTCAAGTTCTGCGGTTCGCTGCCGATGTGCGCGATAGGCGCGAGCCCGTGCGCGCGCCGCGAGAAGCCCTGTGATCCTGTTCCTCGACTTCGACGGCGTGCTGCACCCGGATCCGTGTCCGCCCGAACAGTTGTTCGTGCATGCGCCGCGGCTGGCCGCCACGCTCGCGGAATTCCCCGCCACCGGTGTCGTGCTGTCGACCAGCTGGCGCACGTTTCTGACGCAAGCGCAGTTGATCGCGCTGCTGCCGGCGGTGTTGCAGCCGCTGGTGCTCGGCGTGACGCCGCGCTTCGGCGAGTTCCGCGCGCCGCGCGCGCTCGTTCCATACCGCCGCCATGCCGAGTGCCTGCAATGGGTGCACACGCACGGCGTCGATGAAGCGGCGTGGCTGGCGCTGGACGACCGGCCGTCGTGGTTCGCGCCGTACTGCGAGCAGTTGATCGCATGCGACGCCCGTACCGGATTCGACGACGACGCCGCCGCACGGCTGCGCTACGCGCTGGCCCGCGCGCGCCGGCGGCTGGCACGCGCGGTCGACGCAAGCCTCTAGGACCGGCTACGGCTTGATCTCGAGCTTGGGCAGCCAGCCCGGATTGGTTCCCTCGCCCGAGTAGGCCCCGCGCAGCGTCCAGTCGCGGCGCGCGCCATTGAAGTCGCGGTCGAACTCCGTGTACAGCGTCAGGCCGACGGTGTCGATGGCGGGGCCGCGCAGCGCACCGGCTTTCGGATACAGGTCCAGCGCGCCCGGCGCGCCGGTCGGATTGTTCAGATACGTCGCCGCGTTCGCATAGGCGTCGGTCACGTTGGCGCTGGCCGAGGCGCCGCCGCCCACACTGATCGGCGTGGCCGCGAACACCGCATTGCCGATGACCTGCTGCGTGAAGCCGCTGGCGCCGCCGGAAACCGAGATTCCGGTGTCGCGCGCGACGATGGTGTTGCCGAAGATGCGCACGTTGCGCACCACGCCGTTGTGCCGCTGCACGCGCAGCGCGGTGCCCGCATGATTGACCATCACGTTGCCGTAGAAGGCGATGTTGCCTTCGCCCTGGAACAGCCCTTCGGTGGGGTTCTGGTAGAAGAAGTTGCCGTAGATCTCGAAACCGTTGTCGGCGCCGGGGCCGCTCGGCGGCTGATCGCCGACCAGCAGGTTCGGCCGCGGCCCGTCGGAGGAGACGAAGCTGCTGCGTTTGACGAATACGTTGTGCCGGATGATCGTGTTGGTCTTGCCGGTCGGCATGCCGGCGGGCACCGAGGTCCACGGTACCTGGTGCTTGATCTGCACGTTGTAGCCGATCGTATCGACGATCAGGTTGTTCTCGATGAGGCCGGCGACGAACGGGCTGCCGCCGTTGGAGTCGCCCAGATACATGCCGGTGCCTGCGGCTTCGATCACGTTGCGGCGGATCACCCAATTCCAGGTCGGCGCACCGGTGGTCGAAATGCCGACGATCTGCTGATTGCCGCCCACGCCGTAGATACGCAGACCTTCGATCGTGATGTGATGGGCCGGCCCCTGCACGGCGACGCCGAAGCCGCCGCGGTCGCGGCCGTTGACCTCCAGGTTGCGGATCACGATGTGGCTGGCGTTAGCCAGCCGGATCGTGTTGTGGGTCGCGCGCCCGTAGAAGACGGGTTTCGGCCCGCTCTCCGGGCCGGTGATCGTGATCGGCGCGCCCGCCGTGCCGTTGAGGTTGAAGATCGGCAGTCCCGGCACGTTCGCCGTGTCGTTGCCATTGGCGTCGACGCCGTAGTTGCCGGGTGCGAGCAGCAACGTGTCGCCCGGCCGCAGCGTCGGCAGCAGGCTTAAATAGTTGCTCGGGTTCGCCGCGATCACGTTGCCCGTCGATGCCAACGTCGTCGCCTGCACCGAAGCCGAGCTCGCCGATACGTTGCCCGCCGCGTCGACCGCGACCACCGCATAGGTGTAGGTCGTCGCCGGCGCGAGCCCGCTATCGATGTAGTTGGTCGCGCTCGTCGTCCCCACCTGCGCCCCGTTGCGCAGCACCCGATAGGCGACGACGCCGACGTTGTCGGTGGCCGCCCGCCAGGCGAGCGAGATCGACGAAGAGGACGTGGCCGTGGCGCTCAGGTTGGTCGGCGCGGTGGGCGGCTGCGTGTCCGGCGACGGAGACGGAGAAGGTGACGGCGACGGAGAAGGTGACGGCGAGGGCTGTGGCGACGCCGCGGGAGGGGAGCCGGCCGGCGGCGTGGTCGCGGTGGACTCGCCACCGCCGCACGCGCTCAGCGCGATCGCGGCGGCGAACAAAACGACGGGGAGGCGTTGCGGCAGTCGGTTCATCACGCGAAAGAAAAACGGAAGATGC
>JAKANT010000357.1 GCA_021823635.1 Pseudomonadota bacterium | reverse complement strand
GCGGGCTGCGCGCCAGCTCGGCGCGCACGCGCTCGATCGCCTGGCGCGCCTCGTCGGCGCCGGTGGCCGGCAGCAGCACCGCGAACTCCTCGCCGCCCAGACGCGCCAGCAGGTCGGTCGGCCGCAGCGACGCCTGCGCCGTCTGCACCACGTGCACCAGCGCGCGGTCGCCGGCCAGATGGCCGAAGGTGTCGTTCAGCCGCTTGAAATCGTCCAGGTCCAGCAGCGCCAGCGCGAGCGGCGCCTCGTGGCGCGCGGCACGTGCAGTCTCCATGCGGAACGCCTCCTCGAAGCCGCGCCGGTTCAGCGCCTGCGTCAGCGGGTCTTTCTGTACCAGCGCCGACACCTGCGTCAGCTCGCGCTCCAGTTCGCGCACGCGCGCCTCGTAGGCTTCGGCCTGCCGGCGCGCGGCGGCCAGTTCGGTGCGCGAGGCGCTGATCTCGGCCCGCATGATCTGCGTGTCCGCGAGCAGACCCTTGATGATCGCCGCCAGCGCGGCGCCATCGCCGGCGGCGGCCAGCCGTTCCTGATAACCATGGACCTGCTCGTAGAAGCGACCGGTCGACGTGCCCATCGAACCGATGCGCTCGATCAGCGTGGCCAGCAGCTCCCGCACCGCGACCTTGGCCTCGGCCAGTCCGCGCCGCGCCTGACCCTGGCGCGCGATGACCGACGCGAGGTCCGATTCGGCGCGCAACAGCCGCTGCGCATCGAGCGGACCGCGCAGCAACGCGCGGATCGGCTCCAGTTGCCCGACCAGCCAGGTCTCGTCCGGCGCCAGCGCGTGGATGTTGTCGGTCAGCAGCGCCAGCAGCCGTTGCAGTCCTTCGCGCACGCGCCGCTGCTCTTCCATCTGCGCCTCGAATTCGCGCACGGCATCGACGAAGCGCGCAGCGATCTTGTCGGTGTCGCTCGCGCCCAGGTCACGCGCGAAATCGCGCAGCCGCGCCGCCGCCGGCGCGCCTTCGGGGCAGGTCCCGGCGAGCAGGTTGACCGCCCGCATCGCCACCTGCCGATACGCCTGCGCCTGCGCCTCGGCCGCCGCCAGCCGCTCCTGCAGCGCCGGATCCACTCCGTAGCGCTGCGCCGCCGGCAGCGGCGGCGGCGCCGGCTCGGCGGCCGGCGGCTCTTCCCGCGCCGGCAGCGCCGCCAGCGCCGGCCCCCACGATTCGAGCAGCCGCGAAAGCCGCTCGAGCGCGAGGTCCGGTTGATCGCCGGCCGCCTCCACCACGCGCGCCACCGCCTCGAGCTTGCGCGCGCGCGTCCAGTTGGCGTGCAACTGATCGGCCTGCTTCAGCAACGTCAGCGCGAGTTGCGGCCAGCCGCCGCCGGCGCCTCCGGGCCGTCGCGCGAGCGCCTTGTCGATCGCGTCGCGCACCGCCTTCCAGTCGTGCCCCTGCGCCGCCTGCAGTACCGCCTGCGCGTCGGCACTGCTCAGGCGCTGGCCGCGCACCAGGTCGCGCACCACGTCCTTGATCACCGCCAACGGGGTGACGCCGGCGCTCTTGGTGCCGGACAGTTCTTCGTACACCGCGGTGAACGTCTCCGGCGTCGGGATGAGGCGGCGCTCGGCGAGCGTCTTCAGCACCCGCCGCGCGATCTCCGCCTGCGCCGCGCGCGCACCGGTCAGGTCGTTCATTGCACCCTCCTCCCCACGGGCCGGCGCGTCACGCCGCTTCCTGCAACGGCAAGGCGCCGGCGCGCCAGTCGCTCGCGCCGGCACGCGCACGCAGTAGCTCAAGGAATGCGGCGCCATCCACCGCTGGCGCAAACAACCAGCCCTGCATCAGCGTGCAGCCTTGCGCCATCAGCCGCGCGACCTGACCGCGCGTCTCCACGCCTTCGGCCACCACCTGGATGTCGAGGCTGCGGCCGAGCGCGATGATCGCGGCCACGATCGCGGCGTCGTCGTCGCTCGACTCCAGCTCGCGTACGAACGAGCGGTCGATTTTTAACGTATCGATCGGCAGCCGCTTCAGGTAGGCGAGCGACGAATAGCCGGTGCCGAAATCGTCGATCGCGATCGACACGCCCAGTTTCTTCAACGCCTGCAGCAGAGGCAGCGCGGCTTCGAGGTTGCGCATCAGCACCGTTTCCGTCAACTCCAGCTCAAGCAAATGCGCCGGCAGACCCGAGGTGGCGAGCGCGCGCGCGACCGGTTCGGTCAGGTCGGCGCGCTGCACGTGGCGGCTAGAGATGTTGATCGACACCGGCACAGGCGCCACCCCCGCTTCGCGCCAAGCGAGCAGCTGGCGGCAGACCTCGTCGATCGCCCATTCGGTGATCGGCACGATCAGCCCCGACTCCTCGGCCACCGCGATGAACTGCGCTGGCGGCACCAGTTCGCCGTCGCGGCTCCAGCGCATCAGCGCCTCGGCGCCGACGATCGCGCCGGTGGTGGCGTCCACCCTCGGCTGGTAGTGCAACACCAGTTCGTTGCGCTCCAGCGCCCGATGCAGGGCCGTCTCCAGCCGCCAGCGCTCGGCGGTGGTGGCGTTCATCGCGTCGTCGAACAGCTGCCAGCCGTCGCGCATGCCCTCCTTGACCGCGTACATCGCGATGTCGGCCTTGCGGATCAGCGTATCGACGTCGTCGCCGTGCGCCGGCGCCAACGCCACCCCGATCGAGGCCGTGACGAACAACTCCTGACCGTTGACGAGCACCGGCTGCCGGATCGCCTGCAGGATGCGCTCGACCACGCGCTCGACGTCGTGCGGGGTCGCCAGATCGGTCAGCAGCACGGTGAATTCGTCACCGCCTAGGCGCGCCACGCTGCGCGTTGCACTCGCATCGACGGCCGGCTCCACCGGCGCCGTGTTCGACTCTGCGCGGGCGACCAGGTCGCGCCCGCGCACCGTGTGGTTCAACCGGTGCCCGATTTCGCACAGTATCTGGTCGCCGACCTCATGACCGAGCGTGTCGTTGGCTTGCTTGAAGCGGTCGATGTCGATGAACAGCACCGCCACCAGTGCCCCGCTCGGGCGCGCGCGTTCGAGGCTGGCGGCCAACTGGTCGCGGAAGAAGCGGCGGTTCGGCAACCCGGTCAGGCTGTCGAAGTTCGCCAGGCGACGGATCTGGTCCTCGGCCTGCTTGCGTT
>JAKANT010000356.1 GCA_021823635.1 Pseudomonadota bacterium | reverse complement strand
CACCGCCGCGGTGGCTGGATCCGCGAACGATTCGTGCGCCATCACGTGGCACCAGTGGCACGACGAGTAGCCGATCGACAGCAGGATCGGCTTGTCCTCGGCGCGGGCGCGCGCCAGCGCCTCCTCGCCCCAGGGGTACCAGTCCACCGGATCCTCGGCGTGTTGGCGCAGGTAGGGGCTGGTTTCCCGGGCGAGTCGATTGGCCATGATGGTCTCGCTCGCGACGCTCGACCGGCGCCGACCGTCGCGCCGGCCGCTCAGCCCGCCGACTCGACCGCGCGTTTGGCCAGCACGCGGACCAGGTGCGCGCGGTACTCGGCCGAGGCGTGCAGATCGCCGTTCAAGCCGTCGGCCGCGATCGTCACGGAATCGCAGGCCCGCGGCGACCACTCTCGCGCCAAGGCGGCTTCGAGCGCCGGCGCGCGGAACACGCAGGCCGCGGCGCCGGTGACCGCGACGCGCACTGCGTCGCCGCGGCGGGCGACGAACACGCCGACCAGTGCGAAGCGCGACGCCGGCTGCTCGAACTTGGCCCAGCCCGCCTTGTCGGCGGGCGGAAAACGCACGGCCACGATCAGCTCGTCGGGTTCGAGCGCGGTCTCGTACAGGCCGCGGAAAAAATCGTCGGCGGCGATCGTACGGCGGTCGGTCTCGATGGTCGCCGCAAGCGCCAGCACGGCCGCCGGATAGTCGGCCGCCGGGTCGTTGTTCGCCAGACTTCCGCCCAGCGTGCCGCGGTTGCGCACCGCCGGGTCGCCGATACCGTCAGCCAGCCGCGCCAGCGCCGGAAGGCTTCGGCGCACCTCGGGTGCGGCCGCCACCTCGGCGTGCGTCGTCATCGCGCCGATGCGCAGCCCGTCGGCCTGCGCCGTGATGCCGCGCAGTTCGCGCACGCGCGCCAGATCGATCAGCGCCGCCGGCGCCGCCAGCCCCAGCTTCATCGCCGGCAGCAGCGATTGCCCGCCGGCGATCGGTTTCGCTTCCGGATTTGCGCGCAGCTGGGCGATGGCCTGCTGCGCAGAGTCGGGACGTCGATATTCGAAACGGTTCATCGTGCCTGCCTTTTCAGTTCGAGGGTGCCAGCGCGCGCGAACGCGCGTCGGCCTCACACGCCGTGCAGCGCCCGCCAGACGCGCTCGGGCAGAAGCGGCATCTGCAGCGCGAACGCGCGCGCGCCGGCGCCGGCGCGCAGCAACGCGTCGATCACCGCGTTGACCACCGCCTGAGTGGCGCCGATCGTGCCCAGTTCGCCCACGCCCTTGGCGCCGAGCGGGTTGGTCTTGCACGGCTGCGACTCGTCGGTGCGCGTGACGAACTCGCGCACGATGCCCGCGCGCGGCAGCGCGTAATCGAGAAAACTCGCCGTCAGAAGCTGCCCCGAGGCAGGGTCGTAGACCATCCGTTCGCACAACGCCTGGCCGATGCCCTGCACCGCGCCGCCTTCGATCTGGCCGCGCACGATGGTGGGGCTCACCACGCGGCCGACGTCGTTGACCGACACGTACCGATCCACGCTCACCACACCGGTGTCGGGATCCACTTCCACCTCGCAGACATGACAGCCGTTCGGCCAGCTCGGCCCGTCCACGCGCGTCGTCTTGTCGACGAAAATGGCGCGCCGCGGCTGCCGCGCGGCCACTTCGAACAAGCCGATCGCGCGGTCGGTGCCGGCGACACGGAACTCGCCGTTCGCGTACTCGAGGTCGGGCGCGCCGACCTCGAGCGCCTCGGCGGCGAGCCGCTGCGCCTCGTCCAGCGCCTGCCGCGACGCCGCCGCCAGCGTCGAGCCGGCCGTGAACAGCGAGCGCGAGCCGGCGCTGCCGAAGCCGCTGCCGCGATCGGAGTCGCCCTGCACGATGCGGATGCGGTCGATCGGCACGTCGAACACGTCGACCGCGAGCTGCGCGTAGCTGGTGGCGAGGCCCTGCCCCATCGCCTGCGTGGCGGTGTAGATCTCGATGTAGCCGTCGGCGGCCACCGTCACCGTGACCCGCTCCTCGAACGAATTGCCGCTGGTCCACTCCAGGAACGTGACCACGCTGCGCCCGCGCAGCCGTCGGCGGGCGCGCGACTGCGCCGCGCGCGCCTCGAAGCCGTTCCAGTCCGCGAGCCGCAGTGCCTGCTCAAGGAGCGACGGAAAATCGCCGCTGTCGTAGGTCTGCCGCAGCGGATTCGTATACGGCATCTGCTCGGGCCGGATCAGGTTGCGGCGCCGGATCTCGTCGGGCGCAAGACCGAGCGCGTGCGCGGCGCGGTCCATCAGCCGCTCGATGATGTAGATGTTTTCCGGCCGCCCGGCACCGCGATAGGCGCCGGTCGGTGTGGTGTGGGTCAGCACCGCCTTGATCTGTTCGTCCACCAGCGGGATGTCGTACACGCTGGTGGAGACCCACGGTCCGATGACCAGCTGGATCGCCACGCCGACGGCGAGCGCGTACGCCCCGACGTTGGCGAGCGAACGGATGCGCAGCGCCAGCACCTTGCCGTTCGCATCCAGCGCCAGTTCCGCGCGCGTGACCAGATCGCGCCCCGGCAACGCGCCCAGGAATTCGTCGCTGCGCTCGGCCGTCCATTTGACCGGACGCTTCAGTTTGCGCGCGCAATAGGCGACGACCGCGTCTTCCGGGTACAGCCCGGTCTTCATGCCGAAGCCGCCGCCGACATCGCCGACCACCACGCGCACCGCCTCTTTGGGCATGCCGAGCAGGCCGGCCAGCGTGTCGCGCGCGCCCGACGGCATCTGCGAGCTCAGGCGCAGCACCAGCCGCTCGCCGTCGAGCGTGGCCAGCGCCCCGCGCGGCTCCATCGGCGCCGCGGCGAGCCGCTGGTTGACTAGATCCAGCGCCACCACGTGCGCGGCGCGCGCGAACGCGGCGTCCACGGCCGCGGCATCGCCGTGGCGGATTTCGGCGGCGACGTTGTCGGGCGCATCGGCCCACACCACTGGTGCGCCGGGCGCGGTGGCCGTGTGCACGTCCACCACCGCCGGCAGGTCTTCGTAATCGACCTCGATCGCATCGCGCGCGGCCTGCGCCGCCGCCTTGGCCGCGGCGACGATCACCGCGACCGGCTCGCCGACATAGCGCACCGTGTCGAGCGCCAGCA
>JAKANT010000355.1 GCA_021823635.1 Pseudomonadota bacterium | reverse complement strand
GGTCGGCGCGAGCTTGGCCGCGTACGCCAGCGCGTGGCTGGATTCGAGCGCCGGGATGATGCCTTCGATACGGCAGCAGTCGTGAAACGCCTGCAGCGCTTCGGCGTCGGTGGCGCCGACGTACTCGGCCCGTCCCGTGTCCTTCAACCATGCATGCTCGGGACCGACGCCCGGATAGTCGAGGCCCGCGCTCACCGAATGCGTTTCCCGGATCTGTCCGTTCTCGTCTTGCAGCAGGTAGGTGCGGTTGCCGTGCAGCACCCCGGGCCTTCCCCGCTGCAGCGACGCCGCGTGCCGCGCGGTGTCCAAGCCCTCGCCGGCGGCCTCCACACCGATCAGCTTCACGCCGGGATCGTCGATGTAGTCGAAGAAAATGCCCATCGCGTTGCTGCCGCCGCCGACGCAGGCGACGATGTAATCGGGCTGCCGGCCCGCCAGCTCCGGCATCTGGCGCCTGCACTCCCTGCCGACGACCGCGTTGAAATCGCGCACCATCATCGGATACGGGTGCGGTCCGGCCACCGTGCCGATGATGTAAAACGTGCTGTCGACGTGGGTGACCCAATCGCGCATCGCTTCGTTGAGCGCGTCTTTGAGCGTGCGCGAGCCGCTTTCCACCGGTACGACGGTCGCGCCGAGCAACTTCATGCGGTACACGTTCGGCGCCTGACGACCGACATCCTCGGCCCCCATGTAGACCACGCACTCCATGCCATAGCGTGCCGCCACGGTCGCCGTCGCTACGCCGTGCTGGCCGGCGCCCGTCTCCGCGATCACGCGCCGCTTGCCCATGCGCCGCGCCAGCAGCGCCTGGCCGACCGTGTTGTTCACTTTGTGCGCGCCGGTGTGGTTGAGGTCTTCTCGCTTCAGGTAGATCTGCGCGCCGCCGAGCCGCTCGCTCCAGCGGCGCGCGTGGTAAATCGGACTCGGGCGGCCGACGAAGTGCTTCAGTTCGTACTCGAGCTCGGCTCGGAAGTCGGGATCGTCGCGCAAGCGGCTATAGGCGTCGCGCAGCTCTTCGAGCGCGTGCACCAGCGTCTCGGCGACGAACACGCCTCCGTAGGGGCCGAAATGGCCGCGTGCGTCAGGCAGGTCGTACGGGTTCATCGGTCTCCAGCGTGCGGTCGGCCGCGCGTACGGCGGCGGCGAAGCGCAGCATCTTCTCGAAACTCTTCACTCCGGGACGGTCTTCGATGCCGCTCGAGACGTCCACCGCGAATGGCCGCACCTGCCGGATCGCCGCACCAACGTTTTCGGCGGTCAATCCGCCGGCGAGCACCAGTGGCTTGCGTCGCACGCGCGGCAAGCGCGACCAGTCGAACGTCACACCGCTGCCGCCGAAGCGCGCCGCCGGCGCATCGGCAAGCAAGGCGCTCGCGTCGGCGAACCGACGCTCGCAGTCTAACAAATCGACCCCTTCGCTCATGCGCACCGCGCGCACGAACGGCCGGCCATAGCTGGCGCACTCCTCCGGCGATTCGTCGCCGTGAAACTGCAGCAGCGCACCCGGCACGATGCGCAACGCGCGGTCGATCGCGGCCCGATCGGCGTTCACGAACAGCAGCACCGGCGTGACGAAGGGCGGCAGGCGCTGGGCCAAGTCGGCGAGCTGCTCGCCTCCGACGTGACGCGGGCTGGCCTCGTAGCAGACGAAACCGACGGCGTCCGCTCCGGCCGCGACCGCAGCTTCCAAATCGGCGGCGCGCGCAATGCCGCAGAACTTGATCCGCGTGCGAGTCATGCGAGACACGGCACCCACTCCTCCGCCGCCGGAAAGCCGAGCGCTGCATCGTACTCGACGTGCGTCAGGTACAGGCCCGCTGCGGGGAACGTCGGCGCGGCGAGCGCGCGATCGCGCCTGGCGAGCAAGTCGCCCACCCAGGCGGGCGGCTGCCGACCGAGGCCGACGTACACCAGCGCGCCGACGATGTTGCGCACCATGTGATGCAGGAACGCGTTGGCCTCGGCGCGTACGCGGATGAAGACGCCGCGCCGCTGCACCTCGAGCCGACGCAACTCGCGCACCGGCGAGGCGGCCTGGCATTCCGCGGAGCGAAAGGCACTGAAGTCGTGCCGGCCGATCAGCAGCTCGGCGGCACGCTGCATCGCGGCTGCGTCGAGCGGTCTGAAGACCCAGCCGGCGCGGGCGCGGGCCAGCGGCGAGCGGACGGGCTCGTTGATGATCCAGTAGTCGTAACGTCGCGCGCGCGCCGAGAACCGTGCGTGAAAGTCCGACGGCACCTCACGCGCCCAGCGCACGGCGAGCGCTTCGGGAAGATGGCTGTTGACGCCGCGCACCCAGGACTGCAGCGGCCGCGAGAGGTCGGTATCCAGGTGCACCACCTGAAAGGTGGCATGCACGCCGGCATCGGTGCGTCCCGCGCAGACGGTCGCGAGCGCCGTACCCGCGAACTGGCGCAGCGCGCGCTCGAGCGCATCCTGCACGGCGCCGCCATTGGGCTGCGTCTGCCAGCCGCAAAATGCCGCACCGTCGTACTGCAATCCGAGGGCGATCCGCGGCATCAAATACAACGGGCCGGCCCGCCATTGGCGCGCCGGCCCGCCTCCCTCCGTGACGTCAGGCTTCGACCTGCTTCAGCAGCTCGACGGCCTGCTGACGCTGCTCGCGCGTCCCATCGCGCATCACTTCTTCGAGCAGTTCGCGCGCGCCATCCTTGACGCCGAGATCGATGTAGCCGCGCGCCAGATCCAGTTTGGTCGCCATTTGCGCGGCGAGCGGGCTGCCCGCTTGCGTTTCGGTGCGGCGGCCGCCGAGATCGACGTCCGAGCCGGTGAGATCGAAGTCGATCAGCGGTACCGTCGCCTGATCCGTGTTCGATGTCAACCGCGGCGCCTGTTCGTCCGGCAGCGCCCCCACTTCGCCGAGCAGCGTCGGCCGAGACAGCACTTCTTCCAGCGGCGGCTGCGGCGGCGCCGGGGTCGGCGGCAGGCTTAGGTCCACCTCCGGAATGGCCACCCGCCCGGTCGCGGTCGCCGCCGGCGCCGCCTTGGGCGGCTGGGTCACCGGAAACGTCAGGTCGACAGCCGGTTGCGGGGCCTCGGCCTTGGCGGGCGCTGGCTCGCGCTTCGGCTCCGCTGGCGCAGGCGTGGCTTT
>JAKANT010000354.1 GCA_021823635.1 Pseudomonadota bacterium | reverse complement strand
CGAGCTCTGGATCGTGTTCGGCGACGGCGCCTGCGGCTGGAGTCTGGCCGAGTTCGACACCTTCGTGCGCCATCGCATCCCGGTGATCGCCGTGGTCGGCAACGACGGCGGCTGGACGCAGATCGCGCGCGAGCAGGTCAAGCTGCTCGGCGACGACACAGGCACGGTGCTCGCGCGCAGCGCCTATCACGAAGTCGCCGCCGGCTTCGGCGCCGCTGGCCTGTTGGTGCAACGGCCCGAAGACGTCGAGCCGGCGCTGGCGCGCGCGCGCGATCTGTCGCGGCAGGGGCGGCCGGTGCTCGTCAACGTCTGGCTGGACCGAAGCGAATTTCGCGAAGGATCGCTGTCGATGTGAGGCGCGCCTCGCGCCTGGCCGTCGCTATCCCAGCTCGCCCGCTTCGGCCAGATCGCGGATGCACTTGACCGTATCCAGGTCGGCGCTGCGGTACGCCTGCCGGCGCAGCGCCGTCGTCTGCCCTTCGAGTTCGCTGCCGTCGTTGGCCGCGGCGCCGTCGTCGAATTCGTAGATGAAGCGCAGGTACAGCATCTCGGGCTGCGGCTCCTCGATGCGGATGATCAGACGGCTCGCCGGGTAGCGCTCGCAGGCCGCGACATGCGTGACGGTACCCACCATCGGTGTGAGCACGACCCGATCGTTGACCTGGAACGAGCCGAAGTCCAACGTGCGAGCAAGTTCGGTGCAGCCGCCCGACTCGCTGCGCGCATCGATGGTCGCCGCTTCCAGCCCGAGCACGAAACGCGTCGGCTCTTCGGCCCGGCGCACCAGGCCGCGCCAGAGCTGTTCGCGCGACAGCGGCTCCAGCAGCGGCATCAGCGGATCGTTGATCTGGACCAGGTGCTCGAAGCGCATGCGGCCATTTTGCGCCGATTGCGGGCGCCCGGCGTGCCCGGGTCGACCCCGTTGGCGGTCCACCGCCGTTTCACCGCCATGCTTCCCGGAACACGGCGATGCCCGGCGGACCTGCGCGGTGCGGTCACGGCGTGCGGCGCGGCGGCGACCGCGCCGGCGCGCCCGTGAGCGGCGGCGGCGCCGCGATAATGCGGCGCGTGCAGACGGAGTCGGACGAGGCGCTGATGCTCGCGTACCGAGGCGGCGACGCGCGCGCGTTCGCCGCCCTGTTCGATCGCCACGAGCGGTCCGTGTACCGCTTCTTGTTGCGATCGACCAAGGATGCCGCCGTCGCCGACGATCTGTTGCAGGAAGTGTGGCTGGCGGTGATACGCAACGCGTCGGCCTGGGCGCCGCGCGCGAAGTTCACGACCTGGCTGTTTACGATCGCGCGCAGCAAGTTGATCGATCACTGGCGCACGAGCGCGCAGCACGTAAGCCTCGACGATTGCGCCGCCAACGATCCGGACGACACGCTCGCCGAAACGCTGGCCGCCGGCGCGGCTGCGCAGCCCGACGTGCAGGCGCTCTCGCGCGCTCAGGCGCGCGCGTTCCTGGCGGCGGTCGAAGCGTTGCCACCTCCGCAGCGGGAGGCGTTTCTTCTGCACGCCGAGGGCGGGCTGTCGGTCGAAGAAGTGGCGCACGCCACCGGGGTCGGTTTCGAGACGGCGAAGAGCCGGCTGCGCTATGCGCTCGGCAAACTGCGCGCGGCGATGCAGGAGTGGCGATGAGCGAAGACCGACGCGTAGTGGACACGTACCGCGCCGCGAGTGAAATCGCCGACGAACGGCCGCGCGCGGAAACTCGGGCGGCCATCCTGGCCGCCGCGGCGCGCGCGCTGCAGCCGCTCGAAGGGCAGCGGCCGGCGCGCAGCCGTATCGCTCCGTCACGCAAAGCGCTCGCGCTCGCCGCCTCGGTGCTGGTCGGCGCGATTGCGCTCACGCTTGCGGTACGCACCGACGACCCGGTGCCGGTTGCGCCGGAGCAAAGCATCGCGGAACCGACACCGCTGCCGTCGGCGCCGCCGGTGAACGAAGCGCGCACGGCCACCGGCCCAGTCGCGGCGCCTGTACCCGAAACCGGGCCCTCAGCCGCTCCCCATGTCTCGGCCGCGATCCCCGCCAAGGACGAAGTCGCCAAGCCCGAAGTTCGGGCGGCGGCATCGCCCGCGCCAGCGGCACGATCGGAAGAGCGGGTGATCGCGCGGCCGGCCGAGCGCAGCGCGCCGGTGGACGGCGCGCTCGAGGACGACCCCCAGCGCTGGCTGCAACGCATCGTTGCGCTGCGCGCCGCCGGCCGCGACGACGAGGCCGACGAAGAACTGAAGCGCCTGCGCACCCGCCATCCGGATGTCGAAGTGCCGGCGGCGGCGCTGCGACGGACGGAAGGGCGCTGAGGCTCAAGTCGCCGCGCACGGCGCCGATAGCGAAAGCGGGACCATGCTCAAATTCGCGCTCGCCATCGGCATCTGCTTCGAATGGCTGACGGGGCCGGCGGTCGGCTCGGCCGTCGATTTCGGCTTGGCCGCCACGCGCACCGTGATGGCCACGCTGGCCGCCTGGATGGTCCTCGAAGCGCTGCGCGCGGTGCTGGGGGTCATCGACACGCTCGACGATCGCACCTGAGACGCGCTACGGCAGCGGCACCGCCTGCAGCGTGCCTTGCGCCGCGCGCTGCAGCGCCAGACGGGCGATGCGGTAAGCGTCGGCATCGAAGCGCCGCGCCGCTTCGCGCGCCAGCGCCGCGGCGGCCTCGAACGTGCGCACGGTGCCGAGCCAGCACCAGCGATGGAAGACGTGCCAGTCCTCGCGCGACCGCAGCGGATTGCGTTCGACGATCGCGATCGCGCCGGCGAAGGGCCAGTCCGGAGCCTTACACGCGGCCAAGGCATGCAGCAGCCGCGCCGCGTGTTCGGTCGCGCTCTCGTGGCCCACGCAGCAGCCGCGGCAGCGGCGCAGTTGGAAGTTGAAGCAGGGTGCATCGCCGCGGGCGCCGCGCTCCAGTCCCATCGCCTTCAGGCACAGCCCGTGCTCGGCGGCGAGCTCGGTCAGGCGCCGGCGCGCGACGGCGCGCGACGAGAACGGGCCGTGCAGATGCGGCCAGTGATCGAGCGCGCCGCCGTCGGCCTTCAGCCAGCGCGGCCGGCCTTCGGCATCCACGCGCACGAACACGGCGGCGGCGCGCCGGCGCAGCGCGACGTTGTGCGC
>JAKANT010000353.1 GCA_021823635.1 Pseudomonadota bacterium | reverse complement strand
GCGGAGAAGCTGCCGGTGTCGCGTTGGCAGCGCGATTTGTCCGATTCGACCGTGCTGCGCAACCTCGGCGTGGCGTTTGGCCATTGTCTGGTCGCGTACCGCGCCTGCGCGCGCGGGCTGGACAAGCTGGAGGTCAACGGCGCGGCGCTCGCCGCGGATCTCGACGCTGCGTGGGAGGTACTGGCCGAAGCGGTGCAGACGGTGATGCGCCGCTACGGCGTGCCCGAACCGTACGAGCGCGTCAAGGAACTGACGCGCGGCAAACAGGTCACGCGCGAACAGTTGCATGCCTTCATCGAGACGTTGCCGATTCCGGACGCGGCGCGGCGCGAACTGCTGGCGCTGACGCCCGCCACGTATTTAGGGAAGGCCGCAGAGCTGGCGCGGCGCTGCTGACGGAATAATCTTGCGCCGCCGCCTGTTTGCCGCGGCAACCGGGACACGGCCCGGTCTTCGTTCAACTGTTGGGGGACTCGATGAAGAAAAAGCTACTCTCGCTTGCCGCCGGCGGCGCGCTGCTGGCCTTGATCGCGCCGGCTCAGGCCCAATTCGCCAAGCCCGAAGACGCGATCAAGTACCGCCAATCGGCGTTCGCGCTGATCGGCAACCACATGGGCCGAATCAACGGCCAACTGAAGGCGCCGACACCCAACGTGCAGGTGATCCAGTCCAGCGCGGCGCTGATCGAAACGCTTTCCAAACTGCCGTTCGAAGCGTTCATCGCCGGCTCGGAGAGCGGTGGCAATCCGCCCACGCGGGCGAAGCCCGAGGTGTTCAAAGACGCGGCCAAGGTGAAGAGCCTGACCGAGAAAATGCAGGCCGAGGTGGGCAAGCTGGCGGCGGTGGCCAAGGGCGGCGACGTCAACGCCATTCGCGCCCAGTTCGGCGAGGTCGGCAAGTCGTGCAAGGCCTGCCACGACGACTACCGCAAGGACTAGTCGGCACCGTCACGACAACGACGCCGCCTGCGGGCGGCGTTTGTTTTTCAGCGCGTGACCAGGAACGCGACCGCGCCGGCGGCGAGCGCAAGCAGCGCCACCGCGCGCAGCCGCAGCGCCAGATCGTCGGCCGCGGGCTCGCCGACGCGGCCCGGCTTGTCGCCGGTGAGCATCGGCAGCACCAGGTTCTCGCGCTTGGCGAAGTGGTAGTAGGCGATCGCCGCCAGGTGCAGCGCGACCAGCGCGAACAGCGGATACTGGTTCAGCTTGTGGATGCGGGTGGCGAGATCGCTCGTCGCGCCGGAGACGAATTTCGCCAGCGGCCCTTCGCTGGCGATCGCATCGTTGGCGAACAGCCCGGTTGACGCCTGCACCAGCAGCACGGCGAGCAGCGCCAGCACCGACAGCGCGCCGAGCGGGTTGTGTCCGGCATGGCGCGCCGCGTCGCCGGCGCGCAGCCGGCGTACGTAGTCGGCGACCGCCTGCGGGCCGCGCACGAACGCGGCGAAGCGCGCGTAGCGCGCGCCGGCGAAGCCCCAGGCGATGCGGAACAGCAGCAGCGCGAGCACCGCGTAGCCGCTGCGCATGTGCCAGTCGATCCAGTTGCCGCCGACCTTGGCGGTGACGACCGAAAAGACCACCAGCGCCGCCAGCGACCAGTGAAACAGCCGCGTCGGCAGGTCCCAGACGCGGGTTCGCGGTTGGCCCGTCATCGCGGCCCGGTGCGTGATGCGCTCACGGCACCACCTGCGGCTCTTCCTTCTTCGCCGGCTTGACCAGGTCCTCGCGCTTGACGCCCAGGTACATCGCGATCGCGGCGGCGACGAACACCGACGAATAGATGCCGAAGCAGATGCCGATCGTCAGCGCCAGCGCGAAGTAATGCAGCGCCGGCCCGCCGAAGAAAAGCATCGCCAGCGTCATGCACAGCGTCGAGCCGTGCGTGATGATCGTGCGCGAGATCGTGGCGGTGATTGCCGAGTCGATCACCTCGGTCACGCTCGCCTTGCGCATCTTGCGGAAATGCTCGCGCACGCGGTCGAAGATGATCACCGACTCGTTGACCGAATAGCCGAGCACCGCCAGCACCGCCGCCAGCACCGGCAGCGAAAACTCCCAGCCGAAGATCGAGAACATGCCGACCACCAGCACGACGTCGTGCAGGTTGGCGACGATGGCGGCGACCGAGAACTTCCACTCGAAGCGAAACGCCAGGTAGATCATGATGCCGATCACCACCATCAGCAGCGCCAGCGCGCCGTCGGTCGCCAGCTCGGATCCGACCTGCGGGCCGACGAACTCGACGCGGCGCAGCTCGACGGCGGGGTCGGCCGCCTTCAACGCCGCCATCACCTGCTCGGCCTGCTGACCCGAGCCGGCGCCGGGCTTGACCGGCAGGCGGATCAGCACGTCGCGCGAGGTGCCGAAGTTCTGCACCTGCGATTCGCCCCAGCCCTTGGCTTCGATCGTGCGGCGGATCTTCTCCAGATCGGCCGGCTGCGGGTACGACACTTCCATCACCGTGCCGCCGGTGAACTCTATCGACAAATTCAGCCCTTTGACGGCGAGGAAGCCGACCGCGATCAGGAACGACACCAGCGAGATCGCGTTCAGGATGCGCGAATAGCGCATGAACGGAATCGTGCGGTGGATGCGGAAGAATTCCATCGCCGGCTCCTATTTGGTCTCGGTCGCGATCTTGGCGGCCTCGGGCCGCCACACCTGGCCGATGCTGATGCGCGTCAGTTTCTTGCGCGAGCCGTAGATCAGATTGACGATCGCGCGCGACACGAACACGGCGGTGAAGATCGAGGTCAGGATGCCGAGGCAGTGCACGACCGCGAAGCCGCGCACCGGCCCGGAACCGAACGTCAGCAACGCCACGCCGGCGATCAGCGTCGTGATGTTGGAGTCGAGGATCGTGTTGAACGCCTTGTCGTAGCCCTCATAGATCGCGTGCTGCGGCGGGCGGCCGTTGCGCAGTTCCTCGCGCACGCGTTCGTTGATCAGCACGTTGGCGTCGATCGCCATGCCGAGCGTGAGCGCGATGGCGGCGATGCCGGGCAGCGTGAGCGTCGCCTGCAGCAGCGACAGCAGCGCGATCAGCAGCATCACGTTCGACGCCAGCGCGATCACCGACACCAGGCCGAACACGCCGTAGTACAGGATCATGAACACG
>JAKANT010000352.1 GCA_021823635.1 Pseudomonadota bacterium | reverse complement strand
GATCTCGACCGCTACGCGGTCGTGCCCGGATCGAAGAACCTGCTGCCGGACCTGTTCCTCTGAGGCCGCACCTCAAGGCCCGAACAGCAGCTCCGGCAGCGCGAGCGCGACGCCGGGCGCGGCGATCACCAGCAGCGTGACGGCGAGGATCGCCAGCAGGAAGGCGGGGGAAGCGCGCGTGTACTCGGCCACCGGGCAACGCAGGATCGAACACACCGCGTACATCGCCGAGCCCACCGGCGGCGTGAAATTGCTCAGCGTGGCGGCGATCACGAACACGACGCCGAAATGCACCGGATCGATGCCCGCATCGCGGGCCAGCGGCAGGAAGATCGGCGTCAGCATCACGATCAGGATCGAGCCGTCGATCAGCGTTCCGGCCACGAGCACCAGCAGCACGATCAGCGCCAGGATCAGGTGCGGGTCGCGCGTCGCGCCCAGGATGGCCGCCGACACCAGCTCCGGGATGCGTTCGAACACGATGCCGTAACCGAAGATCGCCGACAGCGCGATCAGGAACATCACCGCGCCGATGTCGCCCATGCTGCCTTCGAGCGCCGCACGCAGCGCGCGGCGGCCGAGCGCGCGATACGCGAAGGCGCCCACCGCCACCGCGTAAACGACCGCGAAGGCGCCGATCTCCGAGGGCGTGAAGACGCCGAAGCGCAAGCCGGCGAGTAGCAGCACCGGAAACAGCAGCGCCCACAGGCCGCCGACGAGCGCGCGTCCCACTTCGCGCGGCCTCGGCCGGTGTGCCAGCTCCGGCTGCAGGCCGTGGCGGCCCGCGCTCCAGACGATGGCCGCCGCCAGCGCCGCCCACATCAGCAGCGCCGGCAGCACGCCGGCGGCGAACAGTCGGCCGATCGATACCTGCCCGACGGTGCCGTACAAGATGAATCCGATGCCGGGCGGAATCAGCGGTGTCAGGATGGAACCCCAGGACAACACGGCCGCGGCGTAGCCGCGCGGAAAGCCGCGCTTGACCATCTCCGGTCCCAACATGCGCGACTGCATCGCGGCGTCCGCGATGCACGAGCCCGACACGCCGCCCATCAGGGTGGCCATCGCCACCGAAACCTGCGCCAGACCGCCGCGCAGGCGCCCGGTCAGCATCAGCGCCAGTTGCAGCAGACGCTCGGTCAGTCCGCCGTGGTTGAGAAAGTTGCCGGCGATGATGAACAGTGGAATCGCGAGCAGCGCGAAGTTCTGCGTTGCCGACACGGTGAGTTGGATCGGAATCGAGATCGGCAGCTCCGGGTGCTGCAGGAAGAACGCCATGCCGGCGATGCCGATCGCGAACGCCACCGGCATGCCGATCAGCACCAGCACCAGAAAAACCACCAGCGCGAGCGTCATCGGTGCGCTCCGTCGCCGCCGCGCAGCGCGCGCCGCAGGCGCGGCCATTCCGCGCGCAGCTTGATCGCGGTGGTCGAAAGCAGCAGCGCCGCACCGGCCGGCATGCTGAGCGTGACCCAGGAGTAAGACACGCCGGGAATGCCTTGGAAGCTGCGCGCGCGGCTGATCCACGCCAGATGCAGGCCGACGGCGACCGCATAGGCGAGAAAGGCCGCGACGATCGCCAGCACCGCGAGGCGGCACAGCGCCTGCGCTGCCGGCGGCAGCCGTTCGGTCAGCCAGGTGAGCGTGATCAGCCCGTCTCGGCGCCACGCGAGGTCGGCGCACAGGAAACAGGCCCAGGCGAAGAGCGCGGTGGCGGCATCGATCGCCCAGTTGAGCGGATGGCCCAGCAGGCGCGCGATGCCGCCGGCGAAGATCAGGATCACCATCAGGATCAGGCAGGCGGCGGCGACCGATGCCTGCACGCTCCCGATGCGCTCGTGCCAGGCGCCGACGGCGAAGCCGATGCGGCTCGCGGACATCGCCGGCCCCTCACATGCCGGCGGCGAGGAAGCCGCCGTCGACGACGATCGTCGCGCCGGTGACGAAGGCGGCCGCCGGCGAAGCGAGGAAGACCGCCGCGCCGCCCAGTTCCTGCACCTCGCCAAAACGCTGCATCGGCGTACGCGCTAGCGCGCGCGCCTTGCGTTGTTCGCTCATCACGTCGCGGTTCAGGTCGGTCAGGAAGAATCCGGGCGCGATCGCGTTCACGCGCACGCCGCGGGCGGCCCATTCGGAGGCGAGTGTTTCGGTCAAAGCGCGCACGCCGGCCTTGCTGACGCAGTACACGCCGTTGTTCGGAAAGCCTCGAAACGAGGCGAGCGAGGCGATGTTGATGATGGCGCCGCGGCCGCGCGCCAGCATGCGGCGGCCGAAACCCGTGCAACTGAACCAGACGCTGCGCAGATTGGTGCCGATGATGCGGTCGAAGTCGGCGGCGTCGAATTCCTCGGCCGGCTTCAAGGCCATCACGCCCTGCGCGTTGACCAGGATGTCGGGCACGCCGACCTCCCGCTCGACCGTCTCGATCAGGCGCTCGAGCGCCGCCAGGTCGGCGGCGTCGGCCGGGAAGGCGTGCGCGCGGCGGCCGAGCGACTCGATCTCGCGCGCCGTCTCCGCCAGCGGCTGCGCGCGGCGGCCGCTCAGATGTACGTCGGCACCGGCGCGCGCCAGCGCGAGCGCGATCGCGCGCCCGATCCCGCTGCCGCCGCCAATCACCAAAGCCTGCTGTCCCTGCAGCGAAAAATCGTCGTTCTTCATTGTCTCCTCTGTGGGGTGGCCGCACCGTCGCGTCGTTCGCGGCGCAGTCGCTACGTGGCACCGAAAGGCTCGCCGCTTGTTTCAGTAAATAAAACAATATCGACGAGCATTTTTCACAGTGTTACATTCCCGAGCGACTCCGGCAAGTCCGGAGGCGGCACCGCGCGGTGCGCGCGGACGCGACAACCGCAGACAAGGAGACATTCGATGCGACACGGATGGAAAGCGGCGCTGCCGCGGTGGCTGGTCGCCGTCATGGCGCTCGCCGGCACGACGTTCGCCGGTGCGCAGGCGCAGGAGCGCACCTATACGTTGCGCTTCAACCACGTGCTGGGCCCGAAGGAGCCGTACCACGAAGGCTTCCTCACGTGGGCCAAGCGGGTCGAGGAGCGCAGCAACGGGCGGCTGAAGATCGAGGTCTTCCACAGCGCCCAGCTCGGCAAGGAGGAAGACATCATCGAGCAGTT
>JAKANT010000351.1 GCA_021823635.1 Pseudomonadota bacterium | reverse complement strand
CGACAGATAGCGCTCGCCGTTCGGCCGCACTTCGATCGCTCCCTCGGCGGCGACGATCACGCCCTCGCGCCCCTGGCTGCGGTGGCTGACGAAGATGTTGCGCACGCGCGCGCCGTCCAGATCGACCGACTCGACGAAGAACACGCGGTCGGCGCCGCTCGACTCGATGAAGCGCCCGGGCGCCACTTTGCTGACGTCGTCGCGGTTTTCGAAACGCTTGCGGCTCTCGACGATCTGCCGCTGCGCCCAGGGCGAGACCACCAGCGCCAGCAGCGCGACCAGCACCACGATCGGCGCGCCGAAGCGCAGCACCGGGCCGATCCAGGCGAGCAGGCTGCGACCGGAGGCGAACCACACCACCATTTCGGAATCGCGGAACGCGCGCGACAGGCTGATCAGCACGGCGACGAACAGCGTCAGCGTCAACACGGTCGGCAGCGCATTGAGCGCCACCAGCGCGACCAGTTGGAACACCGCTTGACTGTCGACGCGGCCGCCGGCGGCGTCGCCGAGGATGCGCACCAGACCGACCGAAAAGACGATCGTGAACAGCACGGTGAACACCGCGCTCGCGGTATTCGACAGCTCGCTGACGATCGCGCGTTGGAAGACCATTTTTTCCTCCCCCTGCCGGCGTCGGTGAGAGCCCGGGACAGGGGAGGGAGGGCTTGCAGAGACACCCCCGCCGCTATACTGCGCCGCCTTTTCGCAGCGGAGCGCCGCGCCGCCGCGCGCGACGAATTGGTTCGGGAGACGCGATGGAATTTATCACGAAGGTCGGCACCGC
The DNA here is from genome assembly GCA_021823635.1 of Pseudomonadota bacterium. Classification (GTDB taxonomy): domain Bacteria; phylum Pseudomonadota; class Gammaproteobacteria; order Burkholderiales; family Burkholderiaceae_F; genus JAKANT01. The sequence goes on along the minus strand of JAKANT010000351.1, from coordinate 2,341 downwards.
CGACGCGCTGAGGACCGACTGCATCGCAGTCGGCGTATACACGGACGGCGAGCTGACGGCAGCCGCCAAACGCATCGACGCCGCCAGCCGCGGTGCGGTGCGCGCCGCGGTCAAGAGCGGCGACGTCACGGGCAAGCGCGGCACCACGTTGCTGCTGCGCGATGTGGCCGGCGTGGCGGCACCGCGCGTGCTGCTGGTCGGGCTGGGCAAGGCGGCCGAGTTCAACGACCGCGCGTACGCAGAGGCCGTGCGCGCGGCGGTGAAGGGTGCGGGCAGCGGCACGCGCGAGCTGGCGATCGCGGCTACCGACTGGGAAGTGAAGGAGCGCGACGGCGCGTGGTATGCGCGCACGCTGGCGATCGCGGCGCGCGAAGTGGCGTTTCGCAGCGACGAATTGAAGAGCAAGCGCGACGACAATCAGGCGGTGCCGGCACGCGTCGCGCTCGCGCTGGCCGAGGCCGGCGCGCAGCGCGCGGCCAGCGCGGGGCTGGCCGAAGGCGCGGCGATCGCCAATGGCATGGACCTGGCGAAACGGCTCGGCAACCTGCCGGGCAACGTGTGCACACCGCGCTATCTGGGCGAGCAGGCGGTGAAGCTGGCGCGCGAGTTCAAGCTCGGTGTGGAGGTGATGGACGAGCGCAAGATCGAAAAGCTCGGCATGGGTTCGTTCCTGTCGGTCGGCAGAGGGTCGGACCAGCCGCCGCGGCTGATCGTGCTGAAGTATCAAGGCGCGGCCAAGGGCGCGGCGCCGTACGTGCTGGTCGGCAAGGGCATCACGTTCGACTCCGGCGGCATCTCGATCAAACCGAGCGCCAACATGGACGAAATGAAGTTCGACATGTGCGGCGCTGCCGCCGTGTTCGGCACGCTGCGCGCGCTGGCGGAACTGAAGGCGAAGATCAACGTAATCGGCATCGTGCCGGCGTGCGAGAACCTGCCGTCGGGCCGCGCCAACAAGCCGGGCGACATCGTCAAGTCGATGTCCGGCCAGACGATCGAGATCCTGAACACCGACGCCGAGGGCCGGCTGATCCTGTGCGACGCGCTCACCTACGCCGAGCGCTTCAAGCCGGCGGCGGTGGTCGACATCGCGACGCTTACCGGCGCCTGCGTGGTGGCGCTGGGCAACGTCAACTCGGGGCTGTTCGCCACCGACGATCGGCTCGCGGACGACCTCGCGCGCGCCGGCAAGACGATGCTCGATCCGGCGTGGCGCCTGCCGCTGGACGACGACTACCAGGAGCAGTTGAAGTCGAACTTCGCCGACATGGCCAACATCGGCACACCGGGCAATGCCGGCGCGGTGATCGCCGCCTGTTTCCTGTCGCGTTACGCCAAGGCTTATCCTTGGGCGCATCTGGACATCGCCGGCACGGCCTGGAAGAGCGGGGCCGCGAAAGGTGCGACCGGGCGGCCGGTGCCGCTGCTGACGAAGTTCCTGCTGGAGCGGGCCGGCTGACTTGGGCGCCGGCCCGGTCGCACGAGGCGCGGGGCAAAGCGGCGCGACGATGCGCATCGACTTCTACTTCAACGTCGAAGACCGGATGCAGTACGCGTGCCGGCTGGTGCGCAAGGCGCGCGCCGCCGACAAGACCGTGCTGGTGTTCGCCACCGACGCCGCGCGCCTGGCGCGCTTCGACGCGGCGCTGTGGATCTTCTCGGCGTTGGACTTCGTGCCGCACGTGTACGCCGACTCGCCGCTGGCGGCGCGCACGCCGGTGCTGTTGACGCTCGATGCGCACGCGCCGGCGCCGGCTTGCGATCTGTTGCTGAACCTGGATGACGGCGTGCCGCCGGATCTGGCCGCACTGAGCCAACGGCACGAGCGCATCATCGAGGTGGTCTCGCGCGACGAAGCCGACCGCGCCGGCGCGCGGGCGCGATTCCGCGCCTACCGCGACGCCGGCCTCGCGCCGAACCACATCGATACCGCGCAGGCGGCCGCATGAGCGACGCGACGCGCGATGCGGGTGAGGCGCCGGGCATGGCCTCGCGGCCGAGCCGCATCACTGAAATCGTGCCGCCCGACGATCCGTCGATCCCGGTGCTCACGGAGCGGCTGACGCTGCCGCCGCTCGATCTGAACCTGGACTTCCAGTTACCGCCGGCGGCGCCGGCCACCGCCCCGGCGCCCTCGCCTCGACCGTCGCCGCCGCCGGCGGCGCCGCAGGCTGAGCTGGTGGCGTCGTGGAGCGAAGACCAGGCACTCGAGCTGCGCGAATCGATCCTGCTCGGCCACCGCCGGTTCGTAACCGCTGGCGGCGAGCTTGCCGTAAAGCAGTTGGACGTTGATCCCGCCGATCGGCGTCACCAGCGCCCGTGACGTCCCGATGAACAGTCG
>JAKANT010000350.1 GCA_021823635.1 Pseudomonadota bacterium | reverse complement strand
CGTCCTCGTTTCGCCCGGCGCCGGCAGGGCGATGGCCTCGGGCGCCGATGATACGTGAGCGGGTCGCGGCGAAGGCGCGCCCGTGCTCCATAATCCGCCGCATGTCGAGTCGCCGTGCGATCCGGGTTTTGCCCGATCCTCTGGTCAGCCAGATCGCCGCCGGCGAGGTGGTCGAGCGACCGGCGTCCGTCGTCAAAGAGCTGGTCGAAAACGCGCTCGATGCCGGCGCCACCCGCATCGAGGTGCGGCTCGAAGGCGGCGGCATCCGTCGCATCGTCGTCAGCGACGACGGCTGCGGCATCGAGCGCGACGAACTGCCCCTTGCCCTGGCGCGCCACGCGACCAGCAAGATCGCGACCTTGCAGGATCTGGAGCGCGTCGCTTCGCTCGGTTTTCGCGGCGAGGCGCTGGCGGCGATCGCCTCCGTGGCGCGCGTGTCGATCACATCGCGCACGGCGACGGCGGCGCATGCCTGGCGCATCGACGCCGAAAACGATGCCATCGAACCGGCTGCCGGCGGCCCGGGCACGCGCGTCGAGGTGGCGGACCTGTTCTTTCGCACGCCGGCGCGGCGCAAATTCCTGCGCGCCGAAAGCACCGAACTCGCGCACTGCGTCACGCAGGTCGAACGCATCGCTGCCGCCCATCCGGGCGTCGAGTTCAACGTCTGGCACGACGGCCGTGCCGTGCTGGCGCTGCCGGCAGCCACGCTGGCGGCGCGTGCGCTGAAACTGATGCCCGAAGAGTTCGCCGGCGCACAGCGCACCGTCGATGCGCGCGCCGGGCCGATCGCGCTCGCCGGCTGGGTCGGCCTGCCCACCGCGGCGCGCGCGCGCGCCGACGCCCAGTACTTCTACGTCAACGGCCGCTTCGTGCGCGACAAGGTGCTCGCGCACGCGGTGCGCGCCGCGTACGCCGACGTGCTGCACGGCCAGTCGCAGCCGATCTACGCGCTGTTCCTCACCATCGATCCGGCGCGCGTGGACGTCAACGTGCACCCCACCAAGAGCGAGGTGCGCTTCCGCGACCCGCAGGCCGTGCACCAGTTCGTTCTGCACGCGGTGCAGGCCGCGCTCGCACCGGCCGCCCAGGTGCCGGCCGCAACACCGCCTGCGCAGCTGTGGCCGGCGTGGCGCGGCGCGCAGCCGGCGCTCGCCGTCGAGCAACCGGTGGCCGCCTACCTAACGCTGGCCGCCCCCGAGGGCGCCCTTGCGCGCGAGACCGGCACCACGCTTCGACCGCTCGAAGCGCACACCGATTCGCCGCTCGGCGTGGCCTTGGCGCAGTTGGCCGGCATTTACATCCTGGCGCAGAACCGGCACGGCCTGGTGATCGTCGATGCGCACGCCGCGCACGAGCGCATCGTGTACGAGAAACTGAAGCGCCAGTTCGAAGCGCGCGAGTTGCCGCAGCAGCGCCTGCTGATCCCGCAGATGTTCGCCGCCGACGCGCTCGATGTCGCCACCGCCGAGGAACATGCGGACACGCTGGCGGCCATCGGCCTCGATCTGGCGCCGGCATCGCCCACCCAGCTCGTGCTGCGCGCGCTGCCCGCGCTGCTGGCCGGCGCCGACGGGCAGGTGTTGGCGCGCGCGGTGCTGCGCGACCTGCGGCAGTACGGGGGCAGCCGGGTGCTTACCGAACGCCGCGACGAATTGCTCGCCACGCTCGCCTGCCATGGCGCCGTGCGCGCCAACCGCCGCCTGACGATCGACGAGATGAACGCGCTTCTGCGAGAGATGGAAGCGACCGAGCGCGCCGACCAGTGCAACCACGGCCGGCCGACCTGGGTGCAACTGTCGATCGGCGATCTGGACCGGTTGTTCCTGCGGGGGCGTTGACGCATTGCGCGCGCGGCACGGCGATCGGCCGCCGCCCCGGAGCGATTCGACACCGGGGCCGAGCGGCGTTTCGAGCGGCGGCAAGCGCGCGCTGTCGCACACCACCGCGTTGTGGCTGACGGCCGCGCTGCTGGCGCTGCAGCCGCTGTCGACCGACCTGTACCTGCCCACGCTGCCGGCCATCGGCGCGCACTTTTCCGTCAGCGTAGCCACGGTGCAATGGACGCTGTCGGTGTTCATCGCCGCCTTCGCGGTCGCGCAACTAGTGGCCGGGCCGTTGTCGGACCGTTACGGCCGCTACCCGGTGATCGTCGGCGGCGTGCTGATCCACTGCGCGGCGAGCGTGCTGTGCATGGCGGCGCCGACGATCGCAACCCTGATCGCGGGCCGCCTGCTGCAGGCCATCGGCGCCTGCGCCTGCGTGGTCGCGGTGCGCGCGGTCGTGCGCGACCTGTACGAACCGTCCGCCGGCGCGCGGCTGCTCGCCGCCGCCGGCACGATTATGGGATTGGCGCCGCTCGCCGGACCGATCGTCGGCAGCCAGTTGCAGGCCGCCTTCGGCTGGCGCGCGGCGTTCGCGGCGCTGGCGCTCTTTTCGCTAGCGCTCGCCGGCGTGCTGCTCGCGCGGCTCAAGGAGACGAACCGCGAGCGCGACGTGCGCGCGCTCGCACCGCGCGTGCTCGCGGCGGCCTGGCGCGAGGTCCTGCGTTCGCCGACCTTTCATGCCTACACGCTCGCCAATACGATGAGCTACGCCGGCTTGTTCGCGTTTCTCGCCGGCTCTTCTTTCGTGCTGATCCGGGTGCTCGGGCTGACGCCGACCGCCTACGGTTTCGGCTTCGCCGCCACGGTTTCCGGCTACATGCTGGGCACCGTCGTGTGCCGGCGCTTAATGACGCGCCTGTCCCTGGCGCAGGCGCTGCAGGCGGGCGCCGCGCTGCAGGCAACGGCCGGGCTTGCGATGGCATTGCTCGCGGCGGCGGGGGTTTTCGATCCGCTGGCGATCTTTGTGCCGCAGTTCTTCTACGTGATCGCGCACGGCATCGTGCAACCGGTGGCACAGGCCGGCGCCGTGGCCAGGTTTCCGCGCACCGCCGGCACCGCGGCCGCGTGGATGGGCTTCATCATCCAGATGGTCGCCGCCGGCGTGGGGCTGCTGATCGGCGTGACCTGGAACGGCACCGTGTACCCGATGGTGTCGATGATCGCCGCCGCGGGCGTCGGCTCGCTGGCGGTGGCGCTGCTGCTGGTACGCAAGCACGGGCATGTCGGCTGAGGCGCTGGACGCGGTGCTGCTG
>JAKANT010000349.1 GCA_021823635.1 Pseudomonadota bacterium | reverse complement strand
GCGGCGCCTCCGCCCGCGCTGGCGGTGAACGAAGCGGCGGCCCCGAGCGCACCCGTCGTCGAACCGACCGACGTCGCGCTCGTGCCCGTCGTTCGCATCGAAGCGCAGCCAGCGCCAGCCGCGGAGAGCTTCACGATCGCCCCGGCGCGCATCGCCGCCGGAGCGCCCGCCGCGAACGCTGCGGCGACGAAGGCCAAGACGCCGGCGCCGGTCGCATCGCAGGCGCCGAAGACGCTTGCGGTGCAGCCGACAGCCGCGCCGCTGCCCATCGCGCCCGACCCGGAGCCGTTGCCGCGCGTGAATGCGTTGGCGCCGCTGGAACGAGCGCCCGAAGCCGCAGCGCCCGGCCCGGTGCTGCCGGTCATCGCCGCGGCGGCACCTTCGCCGGCGACGGTGGCCGGGCCGCCGCCGGAGTTGCGGGCGCTACATCGGCCGCAACCGCCGTTTCCGGCCGAGGCGCTGCGCGAGGGCGTGCGCGACGGCCGTGTGCTGGCGCAGATCGCGGTCAACGCCGACGGCAGCGTCGGGCGCATCGAGATCGTCGAAGCCACGCCGGCGCGCGTGTTCGACAAGGCGGTGCGGCGCACATTGAGCCGCTGGCGCTACGAAGCGCCGGGCGAGCCGCGCAGCGCGCGCATCGAGTTCCTGTTCAAGCTCGAAGGCTGACGCCGCCCGCGCGCGTGGCTCACCAGTCCCACAGCGTGCCGTCGTGCGCCAGGCGGTTGACCGGCAGATAGGCGCGCCGGTATGGGTACTTCGCCGCCAGCGTTTCGTCGAAATCCACGCCGTGCCCGATCGCCTCGCCCGGGTGCAGGAAGCCGTCGGCAAAGCGGTAGGCGTGCGGAAACACGGCGTCGGTCTCTTCCGTGTGCCGCATGTACTCCTGGATGCCGAAGTTCGGCACCGCCAGACCGAAGTGCAGCGCCGCGCCCATCGTGACCGGCGAAAGGTCGGTCGCGCCGTGGCAGCCGGTGCGTACCTGGTGCAGCGCGGCGAAGTCCGCGATGCGCCTCAGGTGCGTGATGCCGCCGGCGTGCACGACCGTGGCGCGGATGTAGTCGATCAGTTGCTCCTCGATCAGCCGCTTGCAGTCCCAGATCGTGTTGAACACTTCGCCCACCGCAAGCGGTGTGACCGTGTGCTGGCGGATCAGCCGGAACGCGTCCTGGTTTTCGGCCGGCGTCGGGTCTTCCATCCAGAACAGACGGAACGGCTCCAGGTCCTTGCCCAGCCGGGCCGCTTCGATCGGCGTCAGCCGGTGGTGCACGTCGTGCAGCAGGTGGATGTCGGGACCGACCGCCTCGCGCACGCGCGCGAACAGCTGCGGCGTGTGGCGCAGGTACTTGCCGGTGTCCCAGTCGTGCTCCGAGGGCAGCGCGGCGTCGGCCGGTTCGTAAAACAGCGCGTCCTTGGACACCCCGTACACCTTGTTCAGACCCGGGATGCCGCTTTGGGCGCGGATGGCGCGGTAGCCCATCTCCTTGTAGCGCAGCACCTCCTCCACCGTGTGCGCGAGGTCGCGGCCGTTCGCGTGGCCATAGACCAGCACGCCGCTGCGGCAGGCGCCGCCGAGCAATTGGTACAGCGGCATCCTGGCAGCCTTGGCCTTCAAGTCCCACAGCGCCACGTCCACCGCGGCGATCGCGGTCATCGTCACCGGCCCGCGCCGCCAGTAGGCGCCGCGATACAGGTACTGCCAGGTGTCTTCGATCCGATGCGCATCGCGCCCGATCAGGCACGGAATCACATGGTCCTTCAAATAGCTGGCGACCGCCAGCTCGCGGCCGTTCAAGGTGGCGTCGCCCAGCCCGGTCAGGCCGTCGTCGGTGCGTAGCCGCAAGGTGACGAAATTGCGCCCGGGGCAGCAGACAAACACTTCGGCTTCGGTGATCTTCATCTTTCAGTCGAATTGCAAGCCGCCGTTGAGGTCCAGCACCTCGCCGGTGATGAAACCGGACAGCGGATGGGCGAGGAACAGCACGCAGTGCGCGAATTCGTCCGGCTCGCAGAAGCGCCCGACCGGGATGCGGGCTTGCATCTCCTGTTGCCGCGCCGCGCTCAGCTGCGCGGTCACCATCTGCGTCTTGACGAAGGCGGGCGCGATCGCGTTGCAGGTGATGCCGAACGGCGCGTACTGGCGCGCGAACGAAAAGGTCAAGGTCACCAGCGCGCCTTTGGAGGCGGCGTAGGCAGGCGCCGGCGACAGCCCGCCGGTCTTGGCGGCGAAGGAGGCGACGTTGACGATGCGGCCGTAGCGGCGTTGCTTCATGCCGCGCACCACGCGCTGCGAGACGAAAAGCGCCCCGTCCAGGTTGACCGCCAGCACCTTGCGCCACAGCTCCGGCGTGGTCTGCTCGCAATCGGCGTACGACAGGATGCCGGCGTTGTTCACGCAGACGTCGATGCGGCCCCAGCGGTCTTCGACCGCCGCGCAGGCGCGATCGATCGCCCCCACGTCGGTCACGTCCATCGGCGCGACCAGAAGGCGCTCGCCTTCGCCGCCGAGCGCAGCGCGCAGGCCGTCGACGGCGGCATCGGTGGCCGCGACGCGATAGCCGGCGTCCAGCAGCGCGCGCACGGTGGCCAAGCCCATGCCGCCGCCCGCGCCGGTGACCAGCGCTACCTGGTCGGCGATCGCCGGCGCGATCGTCACATCACCGCCCCGATCTGCCACGGCACGAACTCGTTCTGGCCGTAACCGTGCTTCTCGCTCTTGGTCATTTCGCCCGAGGCGGTGCGCAGCATCAGTTCGAAGATGCGCTCGCCCATCTGCGCGATCGTCGCCCGGCCGTCGATGATCTCGCCGCAGTTGATGTCGATGTCCTCTTCCTGCCGCAACCACAGCGCGGTGTTGGTGGACAGTTTCAGCGACGGCGCCGGCGCGCAGCCGTAGGCGGAGCCGCGCCCGGTGGTAAAGCAGATCAGGTTCGCGCCGCCCGCCACCTGGCCGGTGGCGGAGACCGGGTCGTAGCCCGGCGTGTCCATGTAGACGAAGCCGCGTTCGGTCACTCTCTCGGCGTATTCGTACACGGCCTTCAGGTTGGTGGTGCCGCCTTTGGCCACCGCGCCGAGCGATTTCTCCAGGATCGTCGTCAGGCCCCCCGCCTTGTTGCCCGGCGACGGGTTGTTGTTCATCTCGCCGCCG
>JAKANT010000003.1 GCA_021823635.1 Pseudomonadota bacterium | reverse complement strand
GAGGCCGAGGGGCTGCAGGCGCTGGCGGCGACGCAGACCATCCGCGTGCCTCGCGTGGCCGACTGCGGCGATGCCGAGGGCTACACGCTGCTCGCGCTCGAGTGGCTGGACTTCGCCCCGCCCGACGCGCGCTTCGGCGAACGCTTTGGCGCGGCGCTGGCGGCGCTGCATGCGGCGCCGGCGCCTCACGCCGGCTACGGCTGGCCGCGCGACAACTGGCTCGGCGGCTCGCGGCAGGAAGCTGGCGTCAGCGGCGGCACCGGCACGCGTGACTGGATGGCGTTCTGGCGCGAGCGGCGCCTACTCGCACTTGCGCGTCGGCTGGCGCACAGCCGCTATGCAGCGCTGATCGAGGCGGCCGAGCGCGCGGCCGATGCAATGCCGGCGCTGTTCGCCGATGGTCATGAGCCGCGACCGAGCCTGATCCACGGCGACCTGTGGTCGGGAAACTGGGGCATGCTCGCCGACGGCACGCCGGTGATCTTCGATCCGGCCGTATCGGTGTCGGACGCCGAGGCGGAGCTGGCGATGATGGAGCTTTTCGGCGCGCCGCCCGCAGGGTTCTTCGCCGCCTACCGACGGAGCGGCCATCTCGCAGCCGGTTATCCGCAACGTCGCCCCGTCTATCAGCTCTACCACCTGCTCAACCACGTGCTGCTGTTCGGCGATGCCTATGCGAGCGCCGCCCAGAGGTGTGCGCGTGAGGCGGCGCGCGCGGCGCACGCGTGAGCGGCGCTTGGGAGGGCACCTCGGCCCGTAGAATGCGCCGCGGCCGCGGCCCCTCGCGCGGCCTCGCGCGTCGCGTCGTAACCCTGCACCGACATGCCCATCAAGCACATCCTGGTCGATTTCGAGAACACCCAGCCGCAAGCGGGCGACGTGGCGCTGGTACCCGAATCGGGCGTGAAGCTTTGGATTTTCCGCGGACCCAGCCAGAAGAAGTACGACGCCGAATTCGCCGAGGCGCTGCTGCCGCTGGGCAGCCGGGTGGCGATCGTCAAGTGCGAAAAATCGGGCCGCAACGCGCTCGACATGCACATCGCATTCCAGATGGGTCGGCTGGTGGGCGAACTCGCGCGCGCGGGCGCGCCGGCCGAAACTGCGTTCGTGGTGGTGTCGCGCGACACCGACTACGACCCGCTGCTCGCGCACGTGCGCGCACAGGGATTCGAGGCCGATCGGGCGACGAGCCTCGCGGCGGCGCTCGGCGCCGCTGCGGCGGACAAGCCGGTGCCGGCCAAGGCGGCGAAGGCGAAAGCGCCGACCGCTGCGCCGAAAACCAGAGCGGCGGCCAAGGCCGCGGCCCCGACCAAGGCGACCAAAGCGCCCGCGAAGGCCGGCAAGGACGCCGCCAAGGCGCCGGCTTCCGCGCCGGCAGCGGCCGGCGCGCTGCCGATCGAAGCGGCGGCGGAGAAGATCGTCGAGCATTTCCGCGACCATCCGCGCAGCCGCCCGGCGCGGCGCGCGGCGCTGGAGAAGTGGCTCGCCTCGCACCTGCGCGGCAGGATCGCCGAAGGCGACGTTGCGGCCGTCGTCGCCGAACTCGAGCGGCGCGGCGTGTTGAGTTTCAACGGCACCAAGGTCGAGTACGCGGCAATGACATGAGCATCGGCCGCGGGCCGCAACGCGCACCGCGCTGCAGCCTCAACGGCGCGCGCGTTCAGAGCACGCGATTGAACCAGAGCAGCGAAAGCAGCCCGGCAGCCAGCGCGAACACGGCGGCAACGCCCGCGAACAGCGCCGATACCTCGGTCTCCTTGCTCTGGAACACGACGCGCGAGCTGAGCGTCTGGTAGATTTTTTTGAGCTCGGCGGCGTTGCCGGCGTAGAAGTATTCGCCGAGCGTCATGTTGGCGATCTGCTTCAGCGTGTCTTCGTCCAGGCGCGCGTGGAACGACCAACCCTCGAAGCCGATCACCTCGCCTTCGCGCGTGCCGATGCCCACCGTGTACACGCGCACGCCGCGCTCGGCGGCGAGCTTGGCGGCTTCGATCGGATCCGGCCCGGTGGTGCGCTGACCGTCGGTCAGCATGATGATCACCATGTTGTTGTTCGATCCCGGCGCGACCGGCTTGAATTCCGGCTTCTCCTTCTTCTGTCCCAGTTCGAGCGGCCCGGCGCGCCAGGCGTCGCGGCCGTAAATGGCAGTGGAGACGTCGATGCCGTGATCCGGAAACAGCGTGGCCAGTGAAACCAGCAGCCCGCTGCCGGTGGCGGTGCCGCGCTGCAACTGGAAGCGGTCGATCGCCGCCAGCACGTCTTCGCGGTTGACCGTCGGCGCCTGCACCAGGGCGGCGGTACCGGCGAAAGACACGACGCCGATCTTGGTATGGCGCGGCAGTTCGGCGATGAACGCGCGCGCGGCGTTCTGCGAAGCGACCAGCCGGCTCGGCTCGACGTCCTTGGCGCGCATGCTGCCCGAGACGTCCATCGTCAGGATGACGGTTTGCTCCTGCGACGGCAGCGTGACCACCGCCACCGGACGCGCCGCCGCCAACAGCATCAGCGCGATCGCGCACAGAAAGAGTAACGGCGGCACGTGCCGTCGCCAGCGGCTGCCCTTGCCGATCGCTTCCTTGACGATCGTCAGGCTGGCGTAGCGCAGCGCGAGCCTTTTCTTTCGCCGCAACACCCACAGGTACACCGCCACCAGCAGCGGCAGCACGGCGAGCAGCCACAACAGGTCGGGCCAGATGAACGACATCGGTTTCATCGCGGGCGTGCCTCCAAGTGCGCGGGCAGGCGCGCGCCGGCGTGCTGCGCAAACTGGCTGCGCCGCTTGCGCAGGTCAGCGAAGCGCAGGATCGAATCGACCAGGTCTTCGTCGGTCGCCAGCTCCAGCGTATCGACGCCGGCCGCGTGCAACTGTTCGCGCAGGTCGGCCTCGCGCCGCTCGGCGGCGGCGGCGAAGCGCGCAAGGAAGCCGGCGTCATGCGTATCGACCAGGATCTGTTCGCCGGTCTCGGCGTCTTGCATCAGCATCAAGCCCAGATCGGGCAGCGCCATCTCGAGCGGATCGAACAGCCGGATCGCAACGACTTCGTGGCGCTGTACCAGCCGCGCCAGCGCCGGCGCCCAGCCGGGCACGCTGAAGAAGTCCGACACCACGAACACCAACGCGCGGCGCTGGATCATGCGCGCGCCCGCCTCGAGCAGCGGGCGCAGATCGGTCATTCCCTGATCCGGCGCGGGCCGCGCTTCCATGGCCGCCAGCAGGTGCAGCACCTGCCGGCGTCCGCTGCGCGGCGGGATCACGCGGTGCACGCGGCTGCCGTAGCAGATCGCGCCGACGCGGTTGCCGCGGCGCGTCAGCACGCGCGCCAGCAGCGCGACGAAATCGCGCGCCACCTCGAGCTTTTTCGTTTCGCCGGAGCCGAAGTCGACCGATCCGGACAGGTCGAGCAGAAACCAGGCGGTCAGTTCGCGGTCTTCGTGGTATTCGCGCACGTACGGCGTCTGCAGGCGCGCGGTCACGTTCCAGTCGATGCGGCGCACGTCGTCGTGATACTGGTATTCGCGCAGGTCGGCGAAATCGAGCCCGAAGCCGCGGAACAGCGTGCGGTAGTCGCCGTGCAGTTCGCCGTCGAGCCGGCGCAGCACGGTCCACTCGAGCCGACGCAGGATCGACTCAGGATTGCGCCGCCGGTCGGGCATAGGCGACATGGTTCTGCAACGGCTTCACCGGCGCCGGCACCGACTGCATGATTTTTTTGATCAGTGCGTCGGCGTTCTGGCCGTCGGCCAGGGCCTCGTACGACAGCACCAGCCGATGACGCAGCACGTCGGGCGCGAGGTCGATCACGTCTTCGGGCAGCACGTAGTCGCGCCCGCGCAGCAGGGCGAGCGCGCGCGCCGCCTCGATCAGGTGGATGGTGGCGCGTGGACTGGCGCCGAAGCTGATGTAGCGCGAAAGATCGGCGAGCCCGACGCGATGCGGCTCGCGGGTGGCGGCGGCCAGCCGCACGCCGTAGTCGATCAGCGCCGGATCGACGTAACCGCGCCGGCACTCGCGCTGCAGGGCGGCCAACTGCTCGGTCGTCGTGACGGTGGCCACGGCGATCGCCGGCCCGGTCATGCGCTCGACGATCACGCGCTCTTCATCCTCGCTCGGGTAGCCGACCAGCACCTTCATCATGAATCGGTCCACCTGCGCCTCGGGCAGCGGATAGGTGCCTTCGGTCTCGATCGGGTTCTGCGTCGCCATCACGACGAAAGGCTCCGGCACGCGGAACGTCTCGCCGGCGATCGTCACCTGCCGCTCCTGCATCACCTCGAGCAGCGCGCTCTGCACTTTGGCCGGCGCGCGGTTGATCTCGTCGGCGAGCAGCAGGTTCGCGAACACGGGCCCGAGCGAGGTCGAGAACTCGCCGGTCTTTTGGTTGTAGATGCGCGTGCACACCAGATCCGCCGGAACCAGGTCGGGCGTGAACTGGATGCGGCGAAACGACCCGCGGATCGTCTGTGCGAGCGTCTTGACGGTCAGCGTTTTGGCCAGGCCCGGCACGCCTTCGACCAGCAGATGGCCCTGTGCGAGCGTCGCCACCAGAACGCGCTCGAGGAAGTGATCCTGTCCGACCACCACCTTTTTGACTTCGTACAGGATGCGTTCCATCGTCGCCGCGACGTTGCCGCGGCCGGGCAGGTTGTCGTCCATGGACCTCTCGCGCGTGGCTGTCAGAACGGATGCAGACCGATGCCGCTGGCGGCGTTTTCGATCGGCACGGCGAAACCGATGCCGATGAACACGCGCTGCTCCGACGGATTGAGGATCGCGGTCACGATGCCCACCACGTCGCCGTCGAGCGTGACCAGCGGCCCGCCGGAGCTGCCGGGATTGGCGGCGGCGTCGAACTGGATCAGATTGGTCAGGATGCGTTCGCCGTTCGCCGAGCGGAACTCGCGTTTCAGGCCTGAAATCACGCCGGCCGTGGCGGACGGGCCGATGCCGAACGGAAACCCGACCGCGACCACGCCGTCGCCCGGCGCCAGATCGGCGGTGGTGCGCAGTGTCGCCGGCTGCAGGTCGTCCGGCACCTTCGCCGCTCGCAGCACGGCGAGGTCGTGCTCCGGTTGCATGCCGATCACGATCGCGTCGGCTTCCATGCCGTCGGCGAACACCACGCGCAGTTGCTTGGCCTGCATCGCCACGTGCAGGTTGGTGAGGATGATGCCGCTGTCGACGATCACCACGCCGGTGCCGACCGCCTCCTCCTTCGGCGGGCCGCCGTCCTTGTCGGCAACCATGCCGCGAACCCGCACGACCGAGCGGCGCACTTTCTCGTAGGCGCGCGCCGCCGGCGAGGGCAGCGTCTTCGTGGTGAGCGTATGCAAGACCGCGCGATCGATATCGCGCTGCGTGAGCGGCCGCTGCGCGGCCGGCGCGAGCAGCGCGTGCACCGCGAAACCACCGGCGACCAGCGCCGCACCGCCCATGAATGCCACCGGCACGCGATGGCGCTCGAGGAAGCGCCGCAGGCGCGACGGGGGGGCTGTTGGCGCGGGTGGCGGCGTCTGCCGCTCGGCCGCCACCGCCTCGCGCGCGTTCGCTTCGCGTCCGCGGCCCGAACGGCTGTACAACGGCGCCCTTCTCATCCGTGCTCCACCCCGGACGTTCGCGGCAGGCGCAACGGCAAACCTGCAACGCGCAGTTACGGTAGCACGGCGCCGCGTACGCGTTGATCCGTACTTCGGCGACCTGTCTGGTCGGGCCGATCGGCGGCGCGGCCGACTGCCGATCACCGCGGCGGCGGAGCGTCCGGCGGCGGCAGCTTCTCCGGCGGGATGTTCGGCGGCGGCACGACCGGCGGTGCCGCATTCGGCGGCGGCGGATACGGCCGCGATCGTTGCGCCTGCGCGTAGCGGCCGTACACCGGCACTTTGTGCCCTTTCGCGTACATGCACTGGTAGTAGGCGCCATCGAAGCGGCGCTGCGTCGCGCCGTAGGTGGCCTGTGCGGTGCCGGAGCCGACCGCGGCGCCGGTGATCAGCCCGACGCCGGCACCGACGCCCGCGCCCTGATGGCCGCCGATCGCCGCGCCGGCCGCCGCGCCGATGGCGGTGCCGACGACGGCGCTCGCCACCGCGCTCTCGTTGGCGCGATCGGCCGACGAGCGACCGCCGATCTGCGCGATCGCATAGTCGCGGCAGGCGGCGTCGTCCAGTTGGAATTGCTCGAACGACTTGGTGCGGCCGGGCAGCGCGGGATGCGTGGGTCCGCTCGGAATCGAGGCGCACGCGGCCAGCGCCAGCGACGCGAGGGCAAGCGCGACTTGGGTTCTCATCGCCGCACCTTCATCGGGTCGGTTGCGGCGGCACGCGCCGCCAGCCGCCGGGGCAGTCTTTCACGTACGGGTAGTACTTCTTCGCGTCCTCGCACCAGTACCACCAGTGGGCGGGCTCGCGCGCCTCGACGTCATCGGTATCGGCGACGTCGCCGCGCTCGACGTAGGTGATCGGTCCGCGCTCGATCACGACCGGCGGATACGCGGGCGGCGGGACGTACCAGACCGGCACCGCCGGCCACCAGAACCACGGGTAGCCGAAGTGAAACACCACGCCGCCGCGCCAGCGACCGTGCGCCTCGGCGGCCGGACTGACCGCGGCGAGCGCCGCCGCTGCAGCCACTGCCAGCGCGGTCATTCGCAAGGTCTTCATGCAAGCCTCCCATGCCAATCGCTTTCCATGCTAACGACGACCGGCGGCGCCAGTGCACGCCACGCGGCCGCACCGCCGTCGAAGTTGTAACGGATCTTTGCCGCGCGGCGCCGAGCGACGACAATCGCCGCGCCTGCGCGTACGGTTTCCCGGCTTCGGGAAGGACTCGGCATGAACATCGTGCTGGAACGCGTCGTCTTCGTCGTGCTCATGGTCGCGGCGGGCGGCGCAATCTGGTGGTGGTGGAAGAGCCACGGCACGCCGCCGCCGGTCGCGCCGCCGGCCGCCGAGACCGCACCGGCCCGGCCGGCCGAGCCCGAGATCCTGCACCCGATCGAAACGGCGCCGGTGGCCGCGAGGGCGGAAGCGTCCGCATCGCTGCCGGCGTTGGCGGAGAGCGACGCGGTGGTGCTCGATTCGCTCGCGTCCATGTTCGCGCATCGCCGCCTGCCCGATTTCCTGATCACGAAGGACCTCGTGCGCCGCATCGTCGTGACCGTCGACAACCTGCCGCGCGAACGGGCCGCCGCGCAACGGTGGCCGGTCAAACCCGCGCCCGGGCGGTTCACGGTCCACGAGACGGCCGAGGGCAAAGCGATCGGCGCGGACAACGCCGCACGCTATGCGCTCTACGTGCAGTGGCTGGAGTCGCTCGACATGCGAAAGCTCGCGGCCCTGTACGTGCGTTTCTATCCGCTGTTTCAGCAGGCGTACCGCGACCTCGGTTATCCGCACGGCCACTTCAACGACCGCCTGGTGACGGTGATCGATCATCTGCTCGGCACGCCGCAGGTGAAGCCGCCGCTGGCCTTGGTGCAGCCCAAGGTGCTGTACGAGTACGCGGACGCCGATTTGCAGGCGCTGTCTGCGGGACAGAAAGTCCTGCTGCGCATCGGCGCGGACAACGCCGCCAGGGTGAAAGCCAAGCTGCGCGAACTGCGGCGCGAGATCACGCGCGAGCCGCCGCCTTGACGCGCCGCGTTTTGCCGGCCCCGTCCGCAAACATTAGCCTTGCGGTCATGAAACGTTCCCTCCTCCTGTGCGCGATGCTGGCGCTCGCGCTGTCGGGGCCGGTACCGGCGGCGGCGGACGGCATCGTCTGGTTCGACGGCGATGTCGATGCGGCGTTCGCCGCCGCCAAACGCGAGCGCAAGCCGCTGTTCCTTTTCTGGGGCGCGGTGTGGTGCCCGCCCTGCAACCAAGTCAAGGCCACACTTTTCAACCGCCAGGATTTCATCGCCCGCTCGCGCCATTTCATCCCCGTCTACATCGACGGCGATTCGCCGGCGGCGCAGGCGTTGGGCAGCCGCTTCAAGGTCAGTGCCTATCCGACGATGGTGCTGTTTCGCGCCGACGGCACCGAGATCACGCGACTGCCCGGCGCGGTCGACGGCGAGCAGTACGTGCAGGCGCTCGCGCTCGGCCTGCGCGCCACGCGCACCGTCGCGCAGTTGGTGGCCGCGGTGCGCTCCGGGGGCGGACCGCCGTTGACGCCGGCCGACTGGCGGATGCTCGCCTACTACGCCTGGGAGACGGACGAACAGGCGGTGGTCGCGAAGGCCGAACTCGCCTCGACGCTGGCCCGGTTGGCGCAGGCGTGTCCGGCGCGGCAGGCGGTGGCGAAGTCACGCCTGACGCTCAAAGCGGTGGCGCTCGCCGCGCAACGGGCCGATCAGGCCTTGGCGCTTGACAAGGCGGCTGCGCTGACGCAACTGCACGCGGTGCTCGAAGATCAGGCGCTCGCACGCGAAAACTTCTCTGCGCTGACCGATACGGCCGCCGAGATCGCCGGCGTGCTGACGGCCGCCGGCAGCGCCGAGCGCGCGGCCTTGCTGAAGTCCTGGGACGCGCTGCTCGCGCGTTGGGTCACGGACCCGACGCTCGCGCGCGCCGACCGGCTGGCGGCGATGGCCGCGCGCCTCGCGCTCGCCAAGCTCGACGGCAGGGGCGAGGTGCCGGCCGCACTGACCGCGGAGGCGCGCGAGGCGGCCGCGCGCGCGGATCGCGAAACGACCGACAAGTACGAAAGACAGGCGGTGGTCAGCGCCGCCGCCTACGTGCTGCGCGAGGCGGGCCTGATGGACGAATCCGACGCCCTGCTCAAGCGCGAACTGACGCGCTCGCATGCGCCTTATTACTTCATGTCCGCATTGGGTTCGAACGCGCGCAAGCGCGGCGACGCGGCCGCGGCGATCGACTGGTACGCCAAGGCGTACGATGCGGCGCGCGGTCCGGCCACGCGGTTGCAATGGGGTGCCAGCTACCTGCGCGCGCTGGTGGAGCTGGCGCCGGAAGATACGGTGCGGATCGAGCAGGCGGTGATCCGCGTGTTCAGCGAACTGGAGCCGAAACCGGAGACCTTTCACGCACGCAACGCATCGGCGCTGGCCGCACTCGGCCGGCGGCTGGTCGAGTGGAGCGACAAGCACCGGCAAGCGGCGGCGCTCGAGCGCATGCGCGCGCAGTTGGACGACGTGTGCCGCAAGCTTCCGGCCGCGGTGCCGGAGCGGGCGAGCTGCGCGCGGCTGCTGACGCCGCCGGCGGCCACCTGAGCGCGGGCGGTCGCGCCACGCAGCGCCCCGATGCCGCGCTTGCGCGACGTCATCGTGATCGGCGCCGGGCCGGCCGGTATGGCCACCGCGGCGCGGCTCCTTCAGCACGGCGTGCGCGATGTGCTGGTATTGGAGCGCCAGTCCTTCCCGCGCGACAAGCCGTGCGGCGGCGGCCTGACCGGGCGCGTCGATGCGGCGCTCGCGGCGCTTGGCTTGCGGCTGGCCGTGCCGCGCTTCGCCGCCGTCGAGACGGTGTTGCGCTTCGGCGCCTTTGAACGGCGCGTCGCGCTGCCGCGGCCGGTCGAGGTGATCCGCCGCCTCGAATTCGACGCCAGCCTGGTCGAGCAAGTGCGCGCACTCGGGGTGGAGATCCGCACCGGCGTCCGCGTGGCGCAGCTCGCACCTGGCCGCGATGCGGTGCGGCTGCAGACGGCGGACGGCGACGAGTACGCGGCGCGCGTGGTGATCGGTGCCGATGGCGTCGCCTCGGTGGTGCGCAAGCATCTGCGCGGTAGGGTGCGGCGCGCGCCGCACCGCCTGTTCATGCAGGAGCTGGCCGCGCCGGCGCACGACGGTCGGCTGCTCTTCGACTTCACGCCGATGCACGCGGCAGTGCGCGGCTATGCGTGGGTGTTTCCGTTGCCCGACGGGCGCGTGAACGTCGGTGTGATGCACTGCCCGTCGATACCCGCCGACTCGCGCCACCTGATCGCCGCGCTGCGCGCCACGCTGGAGCGCTGCGGCCTCGCGTTGCCAGCGCGCGGTGCGGCGGGTTGGCCGCTTTGGGGCTTCGATGCGCGCGCGCCGCTGGCCGGCCCACGCCTGCTGACGGTGGGCGACGCCGCGGGTGTCGATGCATTGACCGGCGAAGGCATCGCGGTGGCGCTCGAGCAGGCGCAAGTGGCAGGCGATGCGGCCGCGCGCGCGCTCGCGATCGGCGACTTTTCCTTCGCCGACTACGCGCGCCGGCTGCGGCGCGCGCAGGTCGGCCGCGACCTGGCGCTCGACCGCTGGCTGGCGGCGCTGCTGTATCCCGCCGGCGGCGGCTGGCAGCCTTGGCTGGGGCTGCTGCTTTTCGATCCGAGCGTTTCCGCGTGGTACGCGGCGCGCATCGCCGGCGAGCCGGTGCGGCGGCGCAAGCTGCTGGCGGCAATCGTGCGCCATCTGCCGCGCGCCCGCGCGCGCTGGCGTGGGGTGGCCGAGATGGCGCGCGCGCTGTGACGTTCGTTCAGGGCGACGCGCTCGAAAGCAGTTGCGCGTAACGCGCGCAGTCGAGATTGCCGCCGCTGACGATCACGCCGACGCGGCGGCCGGCGAGCGAGAGGCGCTCGAACACGGCGGCGGCGGCCAGTGCGCCGGTCGGCTCCACCACCAGCTTCATGCGCTCGGCGAAGAAGCGCATCGCGCGCACCAGCGCCGCATCGGGCACCGTGACGATTTCGGCGACCAGCGCCTGAATCACCGGAAAAGTCAACTGCCCCGCGTGCTGGGTCTGCGCGCCGTCGGCGATCGTGGCCGGCACGTCGATGTGAACGATGCGGCCGGCGGCGAGGCTCAACTGCACGTCGTTGCCCGCCTCCGGTTCGACGCCGATGACGCGGCAGCCCGGCGCGAGATGTTTGGCCGCCACCGCGCAGCCGGAGATCAGCCCGCCGCCGCCCACGCACACGACGAGCGCGTCGAGCGCGCCGACGTCCTCGAACAGCTCGGCCGCCGCCGTGCCCTGTCCGGCCATCACGTGCGGATGGTCGAACGGCGGGATCAGCGTCAGGCCGCGCTCGGCGGCCAACGCGCGGCCGATCGCTTCGCGGTCTTCGCGGTAGCGGTCGTAGAAGACGATCTCGGCGCCATAGCCGCGCGTGGCTTCGATCTTGATCGGCGGCGCATCCTGCGGCATCACGATCGTGGCCGGGATGCCGAGCAGTTGCGCGGCGAGCGCGATCGCTTGCGCATGGTTGCCGCTGGAAAAGGCCACCACGCCGCGCGCGCGCTGTTCCGGGGAAAACTGCGCCAGCGCGTTGTAAGCGCCGCGAAACTTGAACGCGCCGGTGCGTTGCAGGTTCTCGCACTTGAAGAACAGCCGGGCGCCAGTGCGCGCATCGGCGCTGCGCGAGGTCAGCACCGGCGTGCGATGCGCCACCCCGCGCAGCCGTTCGCGCGCGGCTTCGATATCGGCGAAACGGATGGCGAGCGTCATGACGTCAAAGGTAACTCACCGGCCGGCGGTGCCGATCAAGACCACGCCGGCGGCGGCTGCCGCCAAGGCCGCCGCGTGCAGCCAGGTGAAGGTCTCGCCGAGGAAGGCCACGCCGATGGCCGCGGCCGCGATCGGCAGCGCCACGGTGAACACGCCGGCCTGGTTGGCCGGTAGATGTCTGAGGCCCGTCATCCACAGCCAGACGGCGACCAGGCTGGCCGCGATCGAATAAAACACCAGCAGGGCCCAATGGCCGGCCGACAGCCGGCCGAAATCGACCGTCGGCAACTGCCACAGTCCGAGCGGGGCCATCAGCACAAGCCCCCATAGGTTTAGCAGCGCCGAGATGCGCAGCGGCGTGCGGGTGGCGGTCAGCCGCTTGCCGATGATCACGTAGGTGGCTTCGCACACGACCGCGCCGAAGATCAGCAGGTTGCCGATCGCGGTGGCGCGTGCGCCAGCGGCGTCCTGCGTGCGTGCGAATTGCAGCAGCGCGATGCCGCCGACCGCGAGCGCAATCGCGGCCAGCGCGCGGCGCGACAGGCGCTCGCGCAGCAGCAGCCATGAAAGCAGCGCCACCATCGCCGGCAGCGTGGAAAGGATCACGCCGGCGGCGGTGGCGCTGGTGCGCTGCAGACCCGCCAGCAGGCAGATCGAGAACAGGACGTTGCCAAACAGGCTCTGCACGAAGAACAGCCGGTGCTCGTGCGGCGACAGCGGCGCTTCGCCGCGTGCGCGCGGCGTGAAAGGCAGCATCGCCAGCGCGGCGATGCCGAAGCGCAGCAGCGCGAGCGCGAGCACCGGCAGCACCGCCAGCAGCGGCTTGGCGAGCGCGACGTACACGCCGACCAGCGCCATCGAGGCGGCCAGCGGCAGGTAGGCGGTCAAAAGCATCGGATGCGTCGTCGGGACGGCGTTGCGCGGCGGCCGGTCGCGGGCGATGTGGGTCCGTTCGCGGCAACGATAGCGGTGGTAACTTAGCCGCATGCAGGCGCTGTGGAGACCCTCCGCCGAACGCGTTCGCGCCGCGCGCGTGACGGCCTTTGCCGACTGGCTGCGGCGCGAGCGCGGATTGGCGTTCGCCGATTACGAATCGCTCTGGTCGTGGTCGGTCGCCGATCTCGACGGTTTCTGGCGCGCGCTCTGGGATTTCTTCGATGTGCGCGCGTCGCAGCCCTACCAGCGCGTGCTCGCCGACGCCCGCATGCCGGGCGCGCAGTGGTTCCCGGGCGCGCGGTTGAATTTCGTCGACCAGGTGTTTCGCCATGCCACGCCCGCGCGGCCGGCGATCGTGTTTCGCAACGAAGCCGGCGTGCGCGGCGAGGTCGCTTGGGACGAGTTACGGGCGCAGGTGGCGGCCGCGGCCAACGCGCTGCGCGCGCTGGGGGTGGCACCGGGGGACCGCGTCGTCGCCTATCTGCCGAACGTGCCGCAGGCGGTGGTCGCGTTTCTTGCGGTGGCGTCGGTCGGTGCGGTGTGGTCGATCTGCTCGCCCGACATGGGACCGGTGGCGGTGCTGGATCGCTTCCGCCAGATCGAGCCGAAGGTCCTGATCGCGTGCGACGGCTATCGCTATGGCGGCAAGGCCTACGACCGGCGCGAGGTGGTGGCCGAACTGCGCGCCGCGCTGCCCTCGCTCGCGCACACCGTGTGCGTGCCGGTGCTGGATGCGGACGCATCGTTTCCGGGCTCGCTGCCGTGGTCGCAGCTGCTTGCCGGCGGCGGCGAGCTGCGGACCGAGCAGGTGCCGTTCGATCATCCGCTGTGGATCGTGTATTCGTCCGGCACGACCGGCATGCCGAAAGCGATCGTGCACGGCCACGGCGGCATCGTGCTGGCGAACCTGAAGGACAGCGGGCTGCACAACGACCTCGGCCCCGGCGACCGCTTCCACTGGTATTCGAGCACCGGCTGGATCATGTGGAACTGCCAGGTCGGCGGGCTGCTGCTGGGCGCGACGATCTGCCTGTACGACGGCAATCCCGGCTGGCCGGATTTCGGCGCGCTGTGGCGCTTCGCCGCCGAGGAGCGCATCACGTTCTTCGGCGCTGGCGCGGCGTTCTACGCCAACTGCCTGAAGGCGGGCGTGGCGCCGGGACGGACCCTCGATCTCGCGTCGCTGCGGGCGCTGGGCTCCACGGGCTCGCCGCTCGCGCCCGAGGCGTACCGGTGGGTGTACAGCGAGGTCAAGGCCGACCTCTGGCTGACGTCGATTTCGGGCGGCACCGACATCGCGGGGCTGTTCGTCGGCGGACTGCCCACGTTGCCGGTATACGAAGGCGAAATCCAGTGCCGCGCGTTGGGCGCGAAGGTCGAGGCGTGGAACGACGCCGGGCAGCCGGTGCTGGACGAAGTCGGCGAACTGGTGTGCGCGACCCCGTTGCCGTCGATGCCGCTTTACTTCTGGAACGACCCGGGCGGCGCCCGCTATCGGGACAGCTACTTCGATATGTTCCCGGGCGTTTGGCGGCACGGCGACTGGATCAAGCTGGTGCCGCGGCCCGAGGCGGTCGGCGCCGTGATCTACGGGCGCTCGGACGCGACGATCAACCGCCACGGCATCCGCATGGGCACGGCCGAGCTGTACCGGGCGGTGGAGGCGCTGCCCGAGGTGCTGGACTCGCTGGTGGTCGACCTCGAATAC
>JAKANT010000348.1 GCA_021823635.1 Pseudomonadota bacterium | reverse complement strand
CGAAATACCTCTGGACGCTGCCGATGTTCCACTGCAACGGCTGGTGCTTTCCCTGGACCGTGGCGGCCGCGGCGGGCGTCAACGTGTGCCTGCGCAAAGTGGAGGCGGCCGCGATCTTCGACGCGATACGCGAGCATGGGGTGACGCACTACTGCGGCGCGCCGATCGTGCATTCGCTGTTGATCAACGCGCCCGCCGAGCTGCGGCAAGGCATCCGGCACAGGGTGCACGCGATGGTGGCCGGCGCGGCGCCGCCGGCGGCGATGATCGAGGGCATGGACCGAATGGGCTTCGATCTGACGCACGTGTACGGACTGACCGAGACCTATGGCCCGGCGACGGTGTGCGCCAAGCAGCCGGCGTGGGAAAGCCTCGATGTGGGCGAACGCGCGATGAAGAACGGCCGTCAGGGCGTGCGCTACCCGATGGAAGAGGCAGTGGCGGTGCTCGATCCCGAGACGATGCAGCCGGTGCCGGCCGACGGCCAGACCATCGGCGAGGTGATGTTCCGCGGCAACATCACGATGAAGGGTTACCTGAAGAACGCAAAGGCCACCGCCGAGGCGTTCGCCGGCGGCTGGTTTCACTCCGGCGATCTGGCCGTCGTGCAGCCGGACGGCTACCTGCGCATCAAAGACCGCAGCAAGGACATCATCATCTCGGGCGGTGAGAACATCTCGTCGATCGAAGTCGAGGACGTCCTGTATCGGCACCCGGCGGTGATGCTGGCGGCGGTGGTGGCGCAGCCCGACCCGAAGTGGGGCGAAGTGCCGTGCGCCTTCGTCGAACTGAAGGAGGGGGCGCAGGTCACGAAAGAGGAGCTGATCGCGTTTTGCCGCCAGCACCTGGCGGGTTTCAAGACGCCGAAGAACGTCGTGTTCGGGCCGCTGCCGAAGACCAGCACCGGCAAGATTCAGAAGTTCGCGCTGCGCGAGCAGGCGAAGTCCGCCAGCGCGATCGACGTCTAGCAGCTTTTCCCGGGAGAAAGCCATGAACGCACCGGCGACCGCCGCTCATATCGAACCGCTCGTGCTGGAACGCCGCGAGGGCGGCGTCGTGCACCTGACGCTGAACCGCCCCGCCCAGTTCAACTCGCTGTCGGAAGAGATGCTGGCAGCGCTCGCCGCGTCGCTGCAGGCGATCGCCGAAGACAAGACCGCGCGCGTCGTGGTGCTCGGCGGTGCCGGCAAGGCGTTTTGCGCCGGGCATGACCTGAAGCAGATGAAGGCCAACTGCAGCCTCGAGTACTACCAGAGGCTGTTCGCCGAATGCAGCAGGCTGATGTTGCTGATCCAGAGGATGCCGCAGCCGGTGATCGCGCGCGTGCACGGCATCGCGACCGCCGCCGGCTGCCAGTTGGTCGGCATGTGCGATCTGGCCGTGGCTTCGACCGACGCCAGGTTCGCGGTTTCCGGCATCAACGTCGGGCTGTTCTGCTCCACACCGGCGGTGGCGCTGTCGCGCAACGTCGGCCGCAAGGCGGCGTTCGAAATGCTGGTGACCGGCGAGTTCATCGACGCCTCCGCTGCGCTTGCCCGCGGCCTGGTCAACCGCGTCGTCGCTGCCGATTCGCTCGACGCCGAGATCAAGAAGCTGACCGACGCCATCGTCGCCAAGCCGGCGCTCGCGATCGCGATGGGCAAGGATCTCTTTTACCGGCAGCTCGAGATGGGCATCGAGGCCGCCTACCAGCTCGCCGGCCAGACGATGGCCTGCAACATGGCCGATGCGGTGGCGCAGGAGGGCGTGCAGGCGTTCATCGAGAAGCGGGCGCCGAACTGGCCGGCCTGACATCCACGTCGCCGTCGCGGCCGGCGGCTGCTCGGCGTACGAAAAAAAGAACCGGCCGCCGGGGGCGGCCGGGAATCGCGTGGAGACGTCCGCGAAAGTAAAGTGGCTGCCGCGCTCACGCTGCCGCGCGCAGCTCCGAGAAGTCGTCCTCGACGAAGGGCGGCTCGCGGCGCGCTTCGGGGCGTGTGGACACGTCGAGCCGCAACGTCAGGCAGTAGGCCGCGCCGCCAGCGCGGTTGAACGATTCCAGCGGCACGACGTGCGTGCGGTAGCCGCGGCGGGCGAGCTCCGCACGCAGCGCCTCGCTGGCGTAACACAGCACCACGTCATCGCCCAGGCAGACCGAATTGACCGCCAGACGGTGCGCATCTTCCTCGCTCGCTTCGATCAGGCGCTCGCGGCCGACCAGCTCTTCGACCAGCGCCGCCGACTGCGCCGACAGCGCCGGCCGGTACCAGAGGATGTCGCCGTGCGACAGCACGCAGAAACAGGTGTCGAGGTGATAGAAGCGCGGGTCGATCAGCTCGAGCCCGACCGTCGGCACCGCGAACACCTCGGCCAGCGCGTATTGCATCTCGCGGCTTGACCGCTGGCCAAAGCCGGTCCACAGAACCCCGCGCGTGCGGTCCCAGATCGCGTCGCCCGCGCCCTCGAAATACAGGCCCGCGGGCGGCTCGACGATGGCGTCGATCACGCCGCGCGCGCGCAGCGCCTCGAAGAACGCAAGGTCGTGCGCCTGCTCGCCCTGGCGCTCCGGGCACAGGAAACGCGCCAGCATCGCCTTGCGGTCAAGCACCAGCCCGGCATTGGCCGTGAACACCATGTCGGGCAGGCCGCGCTGCGGCGGCTGCACGTCCACGTGCGCGCCGAGCCGTTCGTAGGTGCGCTTCAGCTCGGCCCAACCCGAGCGCGCCTCGCGCGCCAGCCGCTCGGCCGACACGCTCCAGCGCTCCGGCTCCATCCACGGGTTGATGCGGTAGCTGACCTCGAAGAAGTCGGGCGCGCTCATCATCAGGTGGGCGCGCGGCTTCTGCCCTGCGCCGGCCGGCTGCTGCATTCGCTGTCTCCTTTCCAGGTCGTCCAGTCGTGTCGGATCCTTCGTCACGGCGCGCGGCCGCGCCGCCGGCTCGAACTCGCGCAGCGTTTCGGCGAATACGTCGATGCCCCAGTCGAGGGCGGCGCGCTCGATCACGAGCGGCGGCGCGAAGCGGATCACGGTGCCGTGCGTATCCTTGGTCAGCACACCGCGCTCGGCGAGGCGTGCAACGACCGCTGCGGCGCTCACACGCGCCGGATCAAGGTCGACGCCGGCCCACAGCCCGCGGCCGCGCACTTCGCGCACCAGCGGCGAATCGATCG
>JAKANT010000347.1 GCA_021823635.1 Pseudomonadota bacterium | reverse complement strand
TCAAGGGATCACCTTGCGAATGACTTCCAGCAGCTTGTTCGGATCGAACGGCTTGACCAGCCAGCCGGTGGCACCGGCCGCCTTGCCCTTGGCCTTCATCTCGGGGCTCGATTCCGTGGTCAGGATCAACATCGGCGTGTCGGCGAAGGCGGCCAGTGCGCGCAGGTTCTTCACCAGCGTGATGCCGTCCATGCGCGGCATGTTCTGGTCGGTCAGCACCAGGTCGATCGGGTGGTTGCGCGCCTTCTCCAGCGCCTCCTGGCCGTCGGCCGCCTCGATCACGTGATAGCCGGCCCCCTTCAACGTGAACGAGACCATCTGCCGCATCGAGGCCGAATCGTCCACCGCAAGAATCGAGACCATCGCCCGCACTCCGTCGTTGTCGCAGACTCAAAGGAACAGATCGATCGAACCGGGACCCATGCCGGCCTGCTTGACCGGCTGCAGCCGCGTGTCCGCGGCCAGCGGATCGGCGCAGGCGCCCAGCGCGCGCAGGCAGTCCTGCAGCGCGGCGAGCCGACGCTGCGCGTGCGTGGTGAGCTGCGTGGCCATGTCCTGGAACTGCAGCGCCGTCACCGCGGTGGCCACCGCGCCCGCCAGACGCCGGCGCTCCGGCTCGTCGCGCGCCAGCAGGCCGACCGCGTCGCCGACGACGCCGAAACTGGCCGCCAACTGGTCGCCCGCCTCGGCGATCAGCGCCTTGAGCCGCTCCAGATCGGCGGCGATTGCGGCGCATTCGCGGGCCGCACCGTGTTCCGCCTGCAGCGTCGCGTTCTCCATGCGTGATCCGTGGCTGACTGTCGATCGTCATGCGGCGCCGGCAACCCGGTGCCGACACCGCATCGCCGGGCAGTTTCGAACAACGGCGCACGGCGCGAAGGCGCAATAAGGGCAGCGTTTCAAAACCATTCCCGCCCGCTTGCGCGTTGCACCGGGCCCGTGGCCGTGCGATTCAGCGGGCGCCGAAAATCGGAGACAATCGAGCGTCGGCCCGGCGCCGCCAGCCGTGCTTCGGCGCCGCCTGTGAGGATCGATGTCGCACGAAACGCCCTCTACCGTGAACCTGCTCGTGGTCGAGGACTCCGAACTCGACTACGAGCTGCTGCTGGCGATCCTCGGCCGCGACCAGGCGCTCACGGGGCTGCGCGTGCGTGCGCAGCGCGTCGAGGACGAAGCCGGCATGCGGGCGGCCTTCGCCGCCGGCCGCATCGATGCGGTGGTCACCGATCACAATCTGCCGCGCTTCGATTCGTTCTCCGCCTTGAAGGTCGCCAAAAGCCACGACGAGGACATCCCGGTGCTGGTGCTGTCGGGCGAGATGGCCGAAGACCTGGCGGTGGCGGCGCTGCACGCCGGCGCCGACGATTTCATCCTCAAGGCGCGCATGTTCCGCCTCGCGCCCGCGTTGCGCCGCAGCCTGCAAGCGGCCGAAGTGCGGCGCAACGCGCGCCGTCAGGCACAGGCGCTCGCCGCCAGCGAGGCGCGGCTGCGCGAACTGACGCAGCACCTGGAGCGCGTGAAAGAGGAAGAACGGCGCGCGGTGGCGCGCGAGATCCACGACGACATCGGCACCACGCTGACCGCACTGAAGTTCGAGCTGGCGCGGCTGGCGCGGGCGCTGGACGGCCGCGCGGCGGCCGCACCGCACATCAACGCGATGCAGGACCTGCTGGCGCAGGCGGTGTCCGCCGCCGACCGCATCCAGCACAACCTGCGCCCGCCGGTGCTCGATGCCGGCCTGGTGGCCGCGCTCGAGTGGCTGGTGCAGGGTTTCCGCAACCGCACCGGTGTGACGGCGACGTTCGAGTCGAACCGCGAAGAGATCGAGCTGGCGCCGGAGCGCGCGGCCGCGATCTATCGCGTCGCGCAGGAGGCGCTCGCCAACGTGGCCAAGCATGCGCACGCCACCCGCGTCTCGGTGCAGCTCTTCGCGGCGGCCGACGAAGTGTCGCTGGAAGTGGCCGACGACGGCGTCGGATTCGACACGCACGGCGCCGAAGCGACGCCGGGCTTCGGCATGCGCGGCCTGATCGAGCGCGCGCGCGGCTTCGGCGGCTGGGCCGAGGTCAACAGCGCCCCCGGACGCGGCACCACCGTGATGTTTTCGATTCCACCCGGCACGCCGGCAGCCGCGGCGCCCGCACCGCGCGAAAGGGAGTGGACCGATGCCGGCTGATCGCGCCTTCCCGGCGCGCCCTGCGCCATGACGGTCAAGACCATCGTCGTCGACGACCATGCCATCGTCCGCCGCGGCATCGTGCAGATCGTGGCCGAGCACCCGGACGTCACGGTAGTGGCCGAAGCGGGCGACTACGGACAGCTGCGCAATGCGCTGCGCCAGCACCCGGACGTCGAGCTGCTGGTGATGGACATCGGATTGCCGGGCAAAAATGGCATCGACATCCTGAAGACGCTGCGCCACGAGATGCCGCGCCTCAAGGTGCTGGTGGTCAGCATGTATCCGGAGGACCAGTACGCGGTGCGTGCGTTTCGCGCCGGCGCCTCCGGCTATCTGAACAAGGCAAGCGCGCCGGAGAAGCTGGTCGAGGCGATCAGCCAGGTGATCGCCGGCCGCAAATACGTGACCCCGGAGATCGCGCAGGCGCTGATCGAGAACCTCAATGCGCCGCAGGAGTCGGCGCCGCACGCCAAGCTGTCGGACCGCGAGTTCCAGACGCTGCGGCTGATCGCCTCCGGCAAGCGGCTGTCGGACATCGCGGCCGAACTCGCGCTCAGCCCGAAGACGGTCAGCGTCTACCGCGCGCGCATCCTGGAAAAGATGGGCATGAGCAACAACGCCGAGCTGACGCACTACGCGATCAAGCACGGACTCGTCGAATAACGTCGAACGCCCGCCGCCGCGTCAGTCCGGCGCCACTTGCACCCGGTTCTTGCCTGCCCGCTTGGCGTCGTACAGCGCGCGATCGGCGCGGCGCAGCAGATCCTCCAGCGGCTCGTGCGGCCGCCACGAGGCGATGCCGGCGGAAAACGCCAGGGTCGTGCTGCGTCCCTCGTACTCGAGCGGGTTGCGCGCCAGCTCGGCGCGCACGCGCTCGATCGCCTGGCGCGCCTCGTCGGCGCCGGTGGCCGGCAGCAGCACCGCGAACTCCTCGCCGCCCAGACGCGCCAGCAGGTCGGTCGGCCGCAGCGACG
>JAKANT010000346.1 GCA_021823635.1 Pseudomonadota bacterium | reverse complement strand
CGCAGCTATTTCTCCAGCGATCTGGCGATCGACCTCGGCACCGCCAATACCCTGATCTACGTGCGCGGCAAGGGCATCGTGCTCGACGAGCCCTCGGTGGTGGCGATCAGCCACGAGGGCGGACCGAACGGCAAGCGCACGATCCGCGCGGTCGGTCGCGAGGCGAAGCAGATGCTCGGCAAGGTGCCCGGCAACATCGAGGCGATCCGGCCGATGAAAGACGGCGTGATCGCCGATTTCACGGTCACCGAGCAGATGCTCAAGCAGTTCATCAAGATGGTGCACCCCTCCAGCCTGTTCGCGCCCAGCCCGCGCATCATCATCTGCGTGCCGTGCGGCTCCACGCAGGTCGAGCGGCGCGCGATCAAGGAGTCGGCCGAGGCGGCCGGTGCATCGCAGGTGTTCCTGATCGAGGAGCCGATGGCGGCGGCGATCGGCGCCGGATTGCCGGTGTCGGAGGCGTCCGGGTCGATGGTGGTGGACATCGGCGGCGGCACCACCGAGGTCGGCGTCATCTCGCTCGGCGGCATGGTGTACTCGGGCTCGGTGCGGGTCGGCGGCGACAAGTTCGACGAAGCGATCATCAACTACATCCGCCGCAACTACGGCATGCTGATCGGCGAGCCGACGGCGGAAGCGATCAAGAAAGAGATCGGCTCGGCCTTCCCCGGCTCCGAGGTCAAGGAAATGGAGGTCAAGGGGCGCAACCTGTCGGAGGGCATCCCGCGCTCGTTCACGATCTCCAGCAACGAGATCCTGGAAGCGCTGACCGATCCGCTGAATCAGATCGTCTCGGCGGTGAAGATCGCGCTCGAGCAGACGCCGCCCGAACTGGGCGCCGACATCGCCGAACGCGGCATGATGCTGACCGGCGGCGGCGCGCTGCTGCGCGACATCGACCGCCTGCTGATGGAAGAGACGGGTCTGCCGGTGGTCGTGGCCGAGGATCCGTTGACGTGCGTGGTGCGCGGCTGCGGCATCGCGCTGGAACGCATGGACAAGTTCGGCCATTCGTTCTCGACCGGCTGACGGGCGCCCGCGGTCCAGGCGCCTGGGGTCGGTGCGGACGTACCGCCGCGCCGGCCC
This sequence comes from Pseudomonadota bacterium, assembly GCA_021823635.1. GTDB lineage: Bacteria > Pseudomonadota > Gammaproteobacteria > Burkholderiales > Burkholderiaceae_F > JAKANT01. Next base: position 2,072 of record JAKANT010000346.1, on the reverse strand, counting down.
CACGCCGCCCAGGCCGCCGTTGCGCCAGCCTCCGACCCGATGGACTACGGTCCGCCGCCCCTTTTCAATCAAGGCGTCTCGGCGCGCGCGCGGCTGGTTTTCTTCTCGTTGCTCGCGGTGGCGCTGATCGTCGTCGATTCGCGCGCGCGCCTGCTGGAAACGGTGCGCGTCGGTGTCGGCGTGGTCATGTATCCGCTGCAGCGCGCGCTGCTGCTGCCGCGCGACGTGGCGCAACGCATCGGCGAATTCTTCACCACCGTCTCCAGCCTGACACGCGAGAACGAGGCGCTGAAACGCGCCGCGGTCGAGCAGGCGCAACTGCTGCAGCAGGCGCAGGCGCTGGCCGCGGAGAACGAGCGCCTACGCAAGCTGCTCGGCGCACGCGAGCGGTTGGGCGGAAGCGCGCTGTTGGCGCAGGCGCTGTACGAGAGCCGCGACCGCTTTTCGCGCAAGCTGGTGCTGGACGCCGGCAGCCAGGCCGGCGTGCAGCTTGGCAGCCCCGTGATCGACGACGTCGGCGTGGTCGGCCAGGTGACGCGCGTGTTTCCGCTCACGGCCGAGGTCACGCTGATCACCGACAAGGAGCACGCGATCCCGGTGCAGGTGCTGCGCAACGGTCTGCGCGGGGTCGCCTACGGCGGTGTGGAGCCCGGCACTCTGGACCTGCGTTTCATGGCGTCCAACGCCGACGTCGTCAACGGCGACGTTGTCGTCACCTCTGGCATCGACGGCGTGTATCCCCCCGGGCTGTCGGTGGCCACCGTGACGCGCGTCGAGCGCACCGCGAAAGACCAGTTCGCGCGCATCGTGCTGACGCCCGCCGCCGGCGTGCACAACCACACGACGCTGCTGGTACTGCAGCCGGATCGTTCGCACATTCCGCCGCCGCCGGAGGCGGCGCCGCGGCGCGACGCCGACAAGCGCGGCAAGGCGGTGCGCAAATGAAGCCGGGCTGGTTGGACGCGCTGCTCGCCAGCTTCGCAGTGCGGCCGGCGCGCCGCGCCGAGCCGGTCGAACTCGCCGCGACGACCGCGGTCACGCGCGGCTATCAGCCGAAAGTCCTGCTGCGGCCGGTGAACCCGGTCTTCATCTGGCTGTCGCTCGCCGGGGCGCTCGCCGCCAACCTGCTGCCCTGGGGCAGCTCGCCGCTGGTGCCGGACTTCCTCGCCGTGGCGCTGGTGTTCTGGAACGTGCAGCAGCCGCGCCGCGTCGGCATCGGCGCCGCCTTCGTGTTCGGCCTACTGATGGACGTGCACGACGGCGCGCTGTTCGGCGAGCATGCGCTCGCCTATACGCTGCTGTCGTACGGCGCCATCTCGCTGCACCGGCGCATCCTGTGGTTCACGCTGCCGGCGCAGGCGGTGCACGTGCTGCCACTGCTGCTGCTGGCACAGGCGGCCGCGCTGCTGGTGCGGCTGTGGGTCGGCGCAGCGTTCCCGGGCTGGCTGTATTTCGCCGAAAGCGTCGTCGGCGCCGCGCTGTGGCCGGCCTGCTCCTGGCTGCTGCTGGCGCCGCAGCGGCGCCCGATCGACCGTGACGAAACGCGGCCGATATAGCATTGGGCGGCGCGGATTGCGTCTCGCCCGTTGGCTGCCCGAGAGCCATCCGCAGGCCGCGGTCAGAGCATGAGAGCGCTGCGCAACACCGAACGCGAGCTGTTCTTCTTTCGCACGCGCATCGTCGTGGCGAGCGCGTTCGTGGCCGCGTGCTTCGCGCTGCTGGCCGGCCGCCTGGTGTGGCTGCAAGTGTTCAAGCACGGCGACTACTACGCGCGCGCCGAGAGCAACCGCATCGCGATCGTGCCGGTGCCGGCCAACCGCGGGCTGATCAAGGACCGCGAGGGACGCGTGATCGCGCGCAACTACTCGGCCTACACGCTCGAGATCAATCCGCGCGAGGTGGACAACGTCAACGCCGTGATCGACGCGCTGGCGCAGGTCATCGAGATCCAGCCGCGCGACCGGCGCCGCTTCCGCAAGCTGCAAGAGGAACTGAAGGGCGCCGACTCGATCCCGATCCGCACCCGTCTGTCGGACGAGGAGGTGGCGCGCTTCGCCGCCAACCGGTTCCGT
>JAKANT010000345.1 GCA_021823635.1 Pseudomonadota bacterium | reverse complement strand
CGCCCTCGGCCTGCTCGAAGCGTCCGCGCCGCATCGCCTGGGCTCCGGTGAAGGCACCGCGCTCGTGGCCGAACAGCTCGCTCTCCAGCAGGTCGCGCGGTATCGCCGCCATGTTCAGCGCGATGAACGGCCGCGCCGCGCGCGCGCTGTGCTTGTGCAGCGCGCGCGCCACCACTTCCTTGCCGCTGCCCGACTCGCCGGTGATCAGCACCGTGACGTTGGACTGCGACAGGCGGCCGATGGCGCGGAAAACCTCCTGCATCGCCGGTGCCTGGCCGAGGATCTCCGGCTCTTCGGCCGGCGCCTCGTCGGCATGCGATTCGCGCACGCTTTCGTCGAGCGCGCGGCGTATCAGCTCGACCGCACGATCGACGTCGAAAGGTTTGGGCAGATACTCGAAGGCGCCGCCCTGGAAGGCGGCCACCGCGCTCTCCAGATCGGAAAACGCGGTCATGATGATCACCGGCAGTGCCGGATGCCGGCGCTTGACCGCGCGCAGCAGCTCGATGCCGTCGCCGCCCGGCATGCGGATGTCGGACACCAGCACCTGCGGGGTGTCTCGCTCCAGGGCGACGAGAACCTCGGCCGCGCTCGCGAACGACCTGGACGGAATGTTCTCTCGTGCCAGCGCCTTTTCCAGCACCCAGCGTATCGAGCGATCGTCGTCGGCGATCCACACCGGCCCGATTGCGCCGGCGGTGTCGTTGGTCGTCTTGCCCGGACCGGTCGGCGCCAGCGTCGGTTCGCTCACCTTGAATTCCTCGCTTCGGACAGGCTCACGGCAACGGCAGCAGGATGCGGAAATCGGTACGGCCCGGTTTGCTGTCGAACTCGATCATGCCGTCGTTCTGCTGCACGTACGTCTGCGCTAGCGTCAAGCCGAGGCCACTGCCGCCCTCGCGCCCAGACACCAAGGGATAGAACACGTGCGGCTGCAACTCCGCCGGGATGCCCGGGCCGTTGTCGATCACATGCAATTCGAGTGCCAACCGGTGGCGCCGGCGCGCCACGGTCACGTGGCGCGCCACCCGCGTCATCAGCACGATGGTCGCGTCGCCGGCAGCGATGCGATCGCGCAAGGCCTGCGCGGCGTTGCGCACGATGTTCAGCAGCGCCTGGATCAATTGCTCGCGGTCGCCGCGCACGTCCGGCACCGAGGCGTCGTAGTCGCGCACGATGTCGAGGCCGCGCGGAAACTCGGCCAGGATCAACGCCCGCACGCGTTCGGTCACCTCGTGGATGTTGAACTCGGCCACCACGCGCGGGCCGCGGTGCGGCGCCAGAAGACGATCGACCAGCGATTGCAGCCGATCGACCTCGCCGATGATCACGCGCGTGTATTCGCGCTGTTCGCGCGACGGCAGCTCGCTTTCCAACAACTGCGCCGCGCCGCGGATGCCGCCCAGCGGGTTCTTGATTTCGTGCGCCAGGTTGCGCAGCAAGTGGCGGCTGGCTTCCGACAGGTCGAGGTAGTGTTCGTCGCGCGTGACCTTCAGCTGTTGACCGATTTCGTTCAGTTCCAGCACCAGCGGCGTGGCTTCGTCGTAGAGCGCGCTGGCGGTGGCGTACACCGGTAGCGGCTCCTTCAGCGGCCGGCGCAGCTCGAGCACTTGGCGGCGTTGGCCGAGATCGTTGGCGCGCGCAGCCTCGAGCAGGCGTTCGATGGCGGCGGCGTCGGTGAACAGGCGCGCGACGAGCTGGCCGTTCAGAATGCGGCGCGAAACCTCGAACAGCTGTTCCGCCGACTGGTTGGCGAAGGCGACGCGCGCATCGGCACCGATCAGCACAACGGCGGTCGATAGCAGGTCCAGGCCGGCATAAGGCGACGGTGCCAGCGAGGCGGCGCTGCCGCGCGGTGCGAGCCAGTCGGCGGCGCCGCTCATCGCGGCGGCTCCGCGACCGCCGTCGGTCGCGGGGTTACGGGCGCAACAAAGCCAGTTCGCGGCGCAGCGCCGCGATGTTGTTCTCGCCGCGCTGAATCTCTTCTTGTAGCCGCTGCACGCGCTCCTGATAGCGCGCGTAATTCCGTTCGTCGGCGCGCCGCTCCGGTTCGCCATTGTTGAACTCGGCGCGCAGGCGCGCCACGCGCTCTTCCTCGGCGCGCAGCTCGTCTTCCAGGATGCGGCGCCGCTCGGCGTCGCGCGCCCGCTGCGTGTCGGCATCGACGCGCGGGAAGCTCGCCGGCGTCACGCGCTCGCCGCCGTTGCTCGCCGTGCGGGCCGGCAGGCGCGGTGCGGGCACGGTGGTGATCGGGCCGACGTCCAGCCGCTTGCAATCGCGACCCGGCCCGACGTTGGTGAAGGTGGCGCGCCCCTCCGCATCGACGCACTTGTAGATCGCCTCGCCCTGGGCGTAAGCGGCGGGAGCGATCAGCATCGCAGCGACCAGCGCAGTCAGTCTCGATTTCATCGCGGCACCGGAGCAGGAACGGGACCGCGTCAGTGTACGTCACGACCCCGCCCTGCCACATACCTGCGATCCTCTCAGCAGCCGGCGATAAGGCCGGCAATTCGCGCGGCACCGCCCGTCGTCGCTGCGCCCGGTCAGGCATCGAGCGCCGGGCGACGCCGCACGCCCTTAAAGCGAGTAGTACATGTCGAACTCGACCGGATGGGTGGTCATGCGGAAGCGCGTGACCTCCTCCATCTTGAGCGCGATGTACGCGTCGATCATGTCGTTGGTGAACACGCCGCCGCGCGTCAGGAACTCGCGATCCTTGTCCAGGCTCTCCAGCGCCTCATCGAGCGAGGCGCACGGATGCGGGATCTTGGCCGCTTCCTCCGGCTCCAGGTCGTACAGGTTCTTGTCCATCGGATCACCCGGATGGATCTTGTTCTGCACGCCGTCCAGCCCAGCCATCAGCATCGCGGCGAACGCCAGGTACGGATTGGCGGTCGGATCCGGGAAGCGCACTTCGACGCGCCGCCCCTTCGGATTGCTGACGTACGGTATGCGGCACGCCGCCGAGCGGTTGCGCGCCGAATAGGCGAGGTTGATCGGCGCTTCGAAACCCGGCACCAGCCGCTTGTAGGAGTTGGTGCCCGGGTTGGTGATCGCGTTCAGCGCCTTGGCGTGCTTGATGATGCCGCCGATGTAGTACAGCGCAAAGTCGGACAGCCCCGCGTAACCGTTGCCGGCGAACAGGTTGTTGCCGTCCTTCC
>JAKANT010000344.1 GCA_021823635.1 Pseudomonadota bacterium | reverse complement strand
AGCGCGCCTTGCGCTTGAAGCCGCGCGCCGCATCGCTGCCCTGATAGGCGGGGCGAGGGCGCTGGGCCCGATCGCGGCCGGCGGCGGGCGGCCGCGGCGCGGCCACCCCGATCAACTGGATCACCAGCCGCAACGCCTTGTTGACCGCCGCATCGCCGCGGAAGACGCGCGCCACGTCGGGATCGAGCGTGACGGTCGCGCCGCGCGCCGTACGGTCGCTTGGCCGCGCCACGTGCCGGTACGGGTCGGCATACGCATCGCGGTCTGGCGCCTTGGCGCGGCCGCCGCGCGTCGCGCCCTCGGCGCCGAATTTCTTCACGCCGCCCTCTTCTGTTCGCGCAGCTCGCGCCGCAGGATCTTGCCGACGTTGCTCTTCGGCAGGTCGGTGCGGAACTCGATGTACTTCGGCCGCTTGTAGCCGGTCAACTGCTGCCTGCAGTAGTCCATCAGGTCGCGCTCGGTGAGCGAGGGGTCCTTCCTGACCACGAACAGCTTGACCGCTTCGCCCGAGTGTTCGTCGGGCACGCCGATGGCCGCGCACTCGAGCACGCCCGGATGCAGCGCGACCACGCCTTCGATTTCGTTCGGGTACACGTTGAAGCCGGACACCAGGATCATGTCCTTCTTGCGGTCGACGATCTTCACGTAGCCGCGCTCGTCCATCACGCCGATGTCGCCGGTGCGGAAGAATCCGTCGGCGGTCATGACCTTGGCGGTTTCCTCCGGGCGGTTCCAGTAGCCGGCCATCACCTGCGGGCCGCGAATCGCGATCTCGCCGACCGACCCCACCGGAAGATGGTTGCCGGCGTCATCCAGGATCGCCACCTCAGTCGACGGCAGCGGCAGGCCGATCGTGCCAGAGTAGCGGTCGGTATCGGTCGGGTTGCAGATCGCCGAGGGCGAAGTCTCCGACAAGCCGTAGCCTTCGCAGATCGGGCAGCCGGTCAACTGCAGCCATTTCTTGGCCACCGCCTCCTGCACCGCCATGCCGCCGCCGACCGAGAGCTTCAGGTGCGAGAAGTCGAGCGTGCGGAATTCGTCGTTGTTCAGCAGCGCATTGAACAACGTGTTCACCGCCGGGAAGGTGGTGATGCGGTGCCGCTTCAGCTCCTTGACCATCGCCGGGATGTCGCGCGGATTCGGAATCAGCACCATCTTGGAGCCGAGCCGCATGCCGAGCAGCGCGACCGCGGTGAGCGCGAAGATGTGATAGAGCGGCAGCGCCACCACCGCGGTGGTCTGCTCGCCGGCCGGCACCTTGGCGAGCGCGGGTTGGTTCCACGCCTCGGACTGCAACAGGTTGGCGATGATGTTCCGGTGCGTCAGTATCGCGCCCTTGGCCACCCCGGTGGTGCCGCCGGTGTATTGCAGGAACGCGATGTCGTCGTGGTTAAGTTCGACCGGACGCAGCGTCAGGCGCTCGCCTTCCGCGAGCGCCTGCGCGTAACGCAGGCCGCCCGGCAGCTCGTAGGCCGGCACTGCCTTCTTCAGATTGCGCACGGCGAAATCGACCAGCCGACCTTTCCAGAAACCCAGTTCCTCGCCCACCGAGCAGACGACGATCGTGCGCGTCGGCACCCGCTCGAGCACCTGCTGCAGCGTGGCCGCGAAGTTCTCCAGGATGAAGATGGCCTCGGCGCCCGAATCCTTCAGCTGATGCTCCAGCTCGCGCGGCGTATACAGCGGATTGACGTTGACCACGGTGGCGCCGGCGCGCAGCACGCCGGCCAGCACGACCGGGTACTGCAGGACGTTGGGCATCATGATCGCGACGCGCTTGCCCTTGCCGAAGCCGCGCGATTGCAGCCAGGCGCCGATCGCGGCCGACTTTTCGTCCAGCTCGCGATAGGTCATGTCGGTGCCCATGCAAGAGTAGGCGACGCGCTGCGCGTACTGGCGAAAAGCCTCCTCGAGCAACTGCACCAGCGAGCGGTACAGGCGGTCGTCGATCTCCGGCGGCACGTTCGGCGGATAGTTTTTCAGCCAGAAACGGTCGACCACCTCGCCCATCGTGCCCATCGTCGTCTCCTCGTTCTTCTCTCGGCCTCTGGCCGCCTATGTTAACCACGGATCGCCGCCGGGCACCGACTTTCCCGGCGCCCGCCGTTTCCGCTCGCGCTCAGTCGCCCTTCGCCAGCGCCGCCTGCAGCGCCGCCAGCCTCGCTTCGCGTGGCGCCCTTGCCAGTTCCTTGACGCGCGCATAGAAGCGCGGCAGATCGCCGCCGTGCACGCGCAGCAGCGCCTCGAACGCCGGCACCAGGTCGTTATACGCGCCGACCGCGGCCAGATGGGCATTGCCGAGTTCTTGCGCGAAGTAGCGGTCGTAGCCGGCGAAGCCGTCCCAGCGTTGCGCTTTCAGTCGTTGGTACTCCGCGCGCAACGCCGCGAACACCTCCTGTTTTCGGCGCCGCTTGTCGGCGTCGTCGGCATCGCTGTCGTAGACGGCCGCGAGCTGCCGCTTGTGCTCGAGCAGCAGGCGCAGGAAATCCTCGCGCCGCGACTGCTCGCGCGCGTAGGCGATGCGCGTGGTTTCGTCGGCCTCGGCCGCCAGCCAGCGCGCCACGCCGATGCGCTCGACCAGCGTGGCGAAGCTCTCGTTGAACACCGTGTCGTCCCGGGCGTACGCGACCTGGTGCGCCAGCTCGTGGAAGATCAGCCGCGCCAGTTCGGCTTCGCCGGCATGCACGAACGTATTCAGCAGCGGATCGTCGAACCAGCCGAGCGTCGAGTACGCCGGCACCGGCGCGACGTTGACGTCGTAGCCCTGCGCGCGCAGCCGCTGTGCGAATCCTTCCGCCGCCGCCCGATCGAAGTAACCCCGATAGCCGGCACAGCCCAGCACCGGGTAGCACCAGGTCTTCAGCCGCAGCGACAGCTCGGGCGCGGCGAACACGTTCCACACCGCCGCCGGGCGCTTCAGATCCGCGTACTCGGTGTAACTGCCGTTGTCCGGCAGCCCCAGTTCGCGCGACGCGAAGGCGCGCATCTTTTGCGCGCGCACCAAGCGCCGCTTCAGCTCCTCCGGCGCGGCGGGATCCTCGAGCCAGTGCGGGATCGGCCGTGCCGCGGCGAGCAGCGCGAAGTGTCCGTGCACGGCCTGCGCGTAGTAGCCGAGGGTCGAGCAGCCCGCGGCGGCGGCCGCCAGCAGCGCGGCCGCGGCCGCCGGCAACCAGCGCCGCCGCAGGA
>JAKANT010000343.1 GCA_021823635.1 Pseudomonadota bacterium | reverse complement strand
GGTCGGCGCCGCCTGCCAGTTCACCTGCTGATCGTTGTGGGAAAACAGCGACGGCGGCAGCGGCACGCTGCGCGCGCGGTACTGCGCGAGCGTCGTCGGAACGCGCAACGTGCCGACGTTGGCGATGACCGCCGCGCGGCCGGCGTCGTACAACGCTTTGAGGCTGGGCTGGCTGCCGTTGAACGCCTGCCCCATCTCGGCCCGCATCGCCACCTGCCGGCCGGCGAGCGAGGCGTTGGTGGGGGCGGCAAGCGGCAAAAGATTGGCCTGCGCCAGCGCGAGATTGGTGCGCGACTGCGCGTACTGCTGGTAGCCGGCATTGTCGTACGGCACGATCGTGTTCGAGTGATCGTTGCCGCCGTACATGAAGACGCACACCAGCGCCTTGTAGTCGTTGGGCACCGTCTGCGCCGCGGCGGCGGAGATGGCGGCGAGGTTGATCGCCCACGGGGTGGCGCTGCCGGCGACGGAAAGCGCGGAGGCCGTCTTCAGGAACTCGCGGCGGGAAGCGTTGCGGTTCATCGTCGTTCTCCGGACTACTTCTGCACCAGGAATTCCGGCGCCAGCATCGTCATGAACAGCGCCAGGTTGACGCGGTTGGCCGCCGCATTGCTGGCGCTGGTCGGAATCGAGTTCACCGCGGCGCGGATGGCGTCGCGCGTGTCGGCCCCGAGCGAGTTGTAGGTCAACATCAGATTGACATGGTCGACCAGGCGGGCGGCGTCGGCCGCCAGCCCGCGCGCGGTGGTGGCGGCGATGCGAATGTCCGGCCCGGTCTGGCCAGGCGCGGTCGAGCCGAAGCCGTTGGCGATCCAGCTCTGCATCGTGTTGGCGTAGGTCGCCACCGTCACCTCGTTGGCGATCTGAAACTCGGGCGCAACGAGGCCCTTCGAGGCGAGCGTCGTGTTCGGCGGGACGTAACCGGGGCGGAAGAAATTGAACACCGACGGCGCGCGCATCGGTGTCTGCGCAAACTGGGCATCGACGTTGCCGATGCGGAATTGCTGGCCGGGGCTTTGCGAGGTCGCCTCGAACGCGCGCATCAGCGCCGCCAGCCGCAGCACGGGCTCGCGCAGCTTGCCCCAGTCCGGCGACGGGTTCGGCGTGCGCGCCTCGGCATCCAGCAGCACCGCGGCCACGGTGGCCTTCATGTCGCCGCGCCGGCCCGAGCCCACCGTGTAGTTGCCGCTGGCGGTGCGGTAACGGCCGCTCGCGAAGGCCTCGGCGACGCGCTGCACGTACTGCGGGCTCGGATTGCTGGTGACCATGCGCTGGATCAACTGCCGGCCGATGAACGGCGGCACGTTCGGGTGGTTGAACAGCGCATCCAGCGCCGTGCGCAGCGCCTGCTGGCCGTCGGTGCCCGCCGGAATCGTGACCGACAGGAAGGTCTTGGCGTCCGGCGAGTGGTACTGGCGATAGAACTGCATCGGGATCACGCGCCGCATCGGATCGGCGGGATTGCCGAAGAAGCGGCCGTTGCTCGGATCGGGCGCGCCTTCGTTGCCCCAGCTCCAGCCGGTGAACACCTTGGCCAGGCCGCGGATGTCGTCCATGTCGTACGTCTCGACCGGTGCGCCGTTCACGAGCTTCAAGCTGCCGTCCATGTTCAGCTCGAACAGGCCGATCGTGAACAACTGCATCACCTCGCGCGCGTAGTTCTCGTCGGGCGTGCGGCCGTTGTCGCCGCGGTTGCCGAGCGACGTCAGGTACTGGCCCATCGCCGGGTGCGTGGAGACGGCCTGCAGGATGTCCCGATAGTTGCCGAATGCGTTGTCGGCCAGCACGTCCAGGAACGAAGCCACCGTGTGCGGCGACTGCGCGAGCGCCGTGTCGGCAGCCGAGATCACGGTGATCTGCGACAGCGCAAACGCCACACGCTGGCGCAACTGATCGGGCGCCAGCACCGCCTGACGCCAGAACGAGTGGTACAGCGGATCCATCGTGACCTGCGTGCCGTCCGGGATCGGCAGCGGGATCTGCGAGCGCACGTATTCCAGATGCGTGCCGGTGGCGGCGCGCGACATCGCGAACTGCCGGTCGATCCAGTTCTCCAGTCCGATCGACTTCAGCAGCGCGATGTCGGCCGCCGTCGCCCCGAACGATGCCTGCGCCAAGAAGCGCACCGCGCCCGCGTCGTCCGGCAACGTCGCCTGCGAGGCGGGGACCGGATCGGGCGGCGGGCTGCTGGCCTTCTCACCGCCACCGCAGGCGGCCAGCAGCCCCATGACCAGCGCGACCCACCAGCCGCGCCCGCGCATCAGTCTTGTTCTCATGCGTGCCTCGAACCGTTGCGTGACGACCGTTGCGAGTGCCCACTCGCTGGGCCGTTGCCCTTTTGGCGACTCGTGACACTAGGCGGGGCATTAGAGAGCGTCCATACGGCGAACGATTTAACGCGTCAGCCCGTCGCCGATCGCCGCCCGCCGATCGGCGCGCGCGCAGGATCCGGAAAAAAGGCACTAGCCAATTTGCGGTATCCCCGGCACAATGCGCCGACACCTACCTAGCAAGCAGCGCGCCACGAGGAATGTGGCCTTTTCGTTCGCGGCGCGAACGCACCGGGCGTTAGCCTCCAGGGATCGCATGAGCATGGATACGACGAATCCGGCTACCCCGGGCCAGCAGGTCGCCACCCGCCCCCGCGCGCGCGGCTTCGCCTGCCGCTTCTGCGGCGCAGCGCTGAAGACCACGTTCGTCGATCTGGGCATGTCGCCGCTGTGCCAGACGCACGTGCGGCCCGACCAGTTGCACGAGATGGAGCCGTTTTATCCGCTGCACGCGTACGTGTGCGATCGGTGCTTCCTCGTGCAGTTGCAGGAGTTCGTCACGCCCGACGAGATCTTCTCCGAATACGCGTACTTCTCGTCGTACTCGGCGAGCTGGGTCGAGCATGCGCGCCGCTACGCCGAAATGATGATCGAGCGCTTCCGGCTGGGCGGCGGCTCCAAGGTGATGGAGATCGCCAGCAACGACGGCTACCTGCTGCAGCACTTCGTCGCGCGCGGCGTGCCGGTGCTGGGCATCGAGCCCGCGGCCAACGTGGCGCAGGCCGCGATCGCCAAAGGCGTGCCGACCACCGTGCAGTTCTTCGGTCGCGCGACGGCAGCCGCGATCGCGGCCGAACACGGCCGGCCCGACGTGCTGCTGGGCAACAACGTCCTTGCGCACGTGCCCGACATCAACGACTTCGTCG
>JAKANT010000342.1 GCA_021823635.1 Pseudomonadota bacterium | reverse complement strand
GTGAAGCTGCGGCTAGATGCGCTCGTTTTCGTCCTGCCCGTGCCAGCGTAGCGGCGCGTATTCCAGGAACGCGCGCGTGGCGTTGGCGACCAAGAGCGGCACGCGCTTCTCCGAGTAGCGCGCATCGGCGCTCAGGTCTTTGCTGTCGGACCAGTTGTTGGTGACCTCGTGGTCGTCCCAGGTCCAGACCTGCGGCACCTCGGCGTTGAAACGGCGCACGTTGTCGTCCAGCAGGTTGTAGACGTAGTTGGCGCGAAACTCGTCCAAGGTCTCGGCCACCTTCAGCTTGGCCGGCACCTGATCGAGCCCCGCGTTGCGCCACACGCTGCCGTCGGGCAACGTGACCTCGGGGCGCATCGGATTGTCGGCGTAGATCGTGTCGCCGCAGTGGATGAAAAAGTCGGGGCCGACGCGGCGCATGGCCTCGTAGATGCGCATGCCGCCGAGCGCCGGGTTGATGCCCCAGCCCTGGCCGGCGGTATCGCCGCTCCACACGAAGCGCAGCGCACGCGCGCGCGCCGGCGGGGTGCGGAAGCGCGCCAGCGCGAAGTCGCTGCGCGCGCGTGCCGAATCCAGGTCCTCGAACTGCACGCGCACGTGCACGGTGCGGTTGGGCGACAGGCCGGCGAGGTCGACGCGCTGCGTGAAATCGGTGACCGCGAGCGCATACGGACCGCGCACGCGTACCGCGTCGGCGAAGTTTTCGTTCAGCGACCACTCGATCCACATGCGCGACGGCCGGTCCGAACGTGCCCAGATCAGCGCGCGGTCGTGCGTGACGTCGCCGATCTGCACGCCGTAGGCGACGGTCGGGCGACCACTGGCGGCGACGGCGGGCGCGCTTTGCGCGCGCAGGATGTCGGCGATGCCGACGCCGGCGATCGCCGCGCCGGCTTGCAGTGAGCCCTGCAGGAAACGGCGGCGGTTGAAGGACGAATGCGTCATCGGTCTCTCCCTCTCGGTTGAACGCGGGTCGCAACGCTACGGACGCGCAATGACGATCGTGTGGCGGCGCGATGGCGCCGCGATGACGCGCGACGCCCGCGTCACTCGCCTGCCATCGACGCTCGTCAGACTGCGCGCGCCCGGCCGCCGGTCGGGCCAAGAATCAAACGGAGGAAATGCGCATGACGACAAAGAATGTGATGCGCCGTGGCGTGTTGGCCGCGGCGTTGGCGATGGCGAGTGCCGCCGCCGGCGCCTGGCACGGGCACGGCGATGGACACGGCGGCGCGCGCGGCGCCGACACGGTGCAGTTGGGCGTGCGGCCGTTGTATCTGATCGACGGCATGGACGACGGTCCGTTGAAGCGCCGGTTGCAGCAGTGCAGCCGCGGGCCGTTCAAGCGCAGCGACTTTTCGATCGGCCATCGCGGCGCGCCGCTGCAGTTTCCCGAGCACACGCTCGAGTCCTATGTGGCGGCGGCCCGCCAGGGTGCCGGCGTGGTCGAATGCGACGTGACGTTCACGCGTGACGGGCACCTGGTGTGCCGGCACGCCGAGAACGATCTGCACACGACGACCAACATCTTGGCGACGCCGCTGGCTGCGACCTGTGTGCGGCCGTTCACGCCGGCCGTGCTCGACGCCAACGGCAACGTGGTGACGCCGGCCAGCGCCGAATGCCGCACCTCGGCGCTCACGCTGGCCGAATTCAAGAGCCTGACCGGCAAGATGGACGCTTTCAACCGCGCCGCGCGCACGCCGGCCGAATTCCTCGGCGGCACCGCCTCGTGGCGCACCGACCTGTACACCGGACGCGGCACGCTGCTGTCGCTGCGCGAAAGCATCGAGTTGAACCAGCGCCTCGGCGTCAAGCACACGCCGGAACTGAAGGGGGGCGATGCGGCGACGATCGCGCAGGTATTCGGCAGCCAGCGCAACTATGCGCTGAAGTTGACCGACGAGCTGCGCGCCGCCGGCGTGAAGCCGCGCGACGCCTGGCCGCAGTCGTTCAACGTCGAAGACGTGCTGACCTGGGTCGAGCACACCGAATACGGCCGCCAGGCGGTGTACCTGCTCGAGTGGGATGCGGCGCGGCGCGACATCGTCGTGCAGCCGCCGTACGACCGGATGCCGCGCGCGGAGTTCTTCCGCATGCTGCGTCAGCGCGGCGTGCGCATCGCCGCTCCGCCGATTCCGGCGCTGCTGGCCGTGGAGGCCGACGGCCGCATCGTGCCGTCGGCGCTGGCGCGCGAACTGCGCGCATGGGGATTCCAGATCATCACCTGGACCATCGAACGCTCCGATCTGCGCTTCGGCGCCGCGCGTGCCGGTTACTACTACGCGTTCGATCCGACCGGCGCGGCGGTCAAGAAGGACGCCGACCTTTATCGCGTGCTCGACGTGCTGGCACGAGAGGTCGGAATCGAGGCGATCTTCTCCGACTGGCCGGAGACGGTCACTTATTACGCCAACTGCATGGGCCTGAAGTAGGGCCAGGCGGGGCGGCGCGCCGGCGCGCCGCCCCGCGCCACCGCGCGCACGCTCCATAATCGCGCCGCGGCCGGCGTGCGGCCGCAACCGATGAGACGACAAGGCGCGACGGGAGACGAATGAAAATCGAACTGACCGTGAACGGCTCGCGCGTGAGCCGCGACGTGGAAACGCATACGCTGCTGGTCGAGCTGTTACGCGAACACCTGGGGCTGACCGGTACCCACGTCGGCTGCGACACCAGCCAATGCGGCTGCTGCACCGTGCTGCTGGACGGCAGACCGGTCAAGAGCTGCACGATGCTCGCCGTGCAGGCCGACGGCGGCGCGGTGACCACGGTCGAGGGCCTGGCGCAGGGCGAGCGGCTGCATCCGATCCAGCAGGCCTTCATCGACTGCCACGGGCTGCAATGCGGGTTCTGCACGCCCGGCATGCTGATGGCGGGCGCGGCGCTACTCGCCGACAACCCGGATCCGAGCGACGAGGACATCGTGCACGCGCTCGAGGGCAATCTGTGCCGCTGTACCGGTTACGTGAACATCGTCGCCGCGATCAAGCGCGCGGCGCAATTGGTGCGCGAGGCGCGGCCATGAGCGCGGCCACGTTTGCGGCTCGGTTCGGCAGCGGGCGCGAGGTGCCGCGGGTCGAGGACCCGGCGCTGGTGCGCGGCCGCGGCCGTTTCGTCGACGACGTATCGGTCGACGGGCAATTGCGCGCCGTCTTCCTGCGCTCGCCGTTCGCGCACGCGCGCATCCGCGCCATCGACACGAAGGCGG
>JAKANT010000341.1 GCA_021823635.1 Pseudomonadota bacterium | reverse complement strand
AAATTCCCGAGCCGGTGCGCGACGTCTACCGCCTGTGGCGGCCGACTCCGCTTTATCGCGCGCACCGGCTGGAGAAAGCGCTTGGCACGCCGGCGCGAATCTTCTACAAGTACGAAGGCGTGAGCCCTGCCGGCAGTCACAAGCCGAACACCGCGGTGCCGCAGGCGTATTACAACAAGCAGGCAGGCGTGAAGCGGTTGACCACCGAGACCGGCGCCGGGCAGTGGGGCACGGCGCTGGCCTTCGCCGGCGCGTTATTCGGCCTGGAGGTCACGATCTTCCAGGTTCGAGTGTCCTACGACCAGAAGCCGTACCGGCGCGCGGTGATGCAGACCTACGGCGCGCGCTGCCTGCCGTCGCCGTCCACCGAAACCGCCTACGGCCGCAGCGTGCTTCAGAAGCGGCCGGATCATCCCGGCAGCCTGGGCATCGCGATTTCCGAGGCGGTGGAGGTGGCCGCCCAGCGCGACGACACCAAGTACGCGCTCGGCTCGGTGCTGAACCACGTGCTGATGCACCAGAGCGTGATCGGGCTGGAGGCGATCGAGCAGATGCGCCTGGCGGATGCCTGGCCCGACGTGGTGGTCGGCTGCACCGGCGGCGGCAGCAACTTCGCCGGCATCGCCTTTCCGTTCATCGGCCACGGTCTGCGCGGCGGCCCGAAGCCGCGCATCGTCGCGGTGGAGCCGGCGGCGTGTCCATCGCTGACGCGCGGAAGATACGCGTACGACTTCGGCGACACCGCGCACATGACGCCGCTCGCCAAGATGCACACGCTGGGCAGCACGTTCACGCCGCCGCCGTTTCACGCCGGCGGGCTGCGCTACCACGGTATGGCGCCGCTGGTTTCGCACCTGAAAGAGCTGGGGCTGATCGAAGCCGTCGCGTACACGCAAACGGAGTGCTTCTCCGCCGGCGTCGCATTCGCACGCGCCGAGGGCATCGTGCCGGCGCCGGAGGCCAACCACGCGGTCAAGGGCGCGATCGAGGAGGCGCTGCGCTGCAAACGCGAGGGGCGCGCCGAGACGATCCTGTTCAACCTGTGCGGCCACGGACACTTCGACATGGCGGCGTACGACCGGTATTTCGCCGGCGAGCTGCGCGACGAGCCATACGACGAGAAGGAACTGGCGTTGGCGCTCGCCGGACTGCCGAGCGTGCCGGAACCGGCGTAACCGCTTGCGCCTTTGACCCTCACCGTTTCGTTCGCCGTCCTGCTCGCGGCCTTGTTGCACGCGAGCTGGAACGCGATGATCAAGGGCAGCGCGGACGTGCTGCTGAACACGGCGGCGATCGTGGCCGGCGCGGGCATCGTGGCGGCGCCTTTTCTGTTCGTGGTGCCGCCACCTGCGCCGGCGAGCTGGCCGTACATCGCCGCCTCGGTGGCGATCCACCTGGCCTACTACTGGCTGATGGTCAACGCCTACCGCACCGGCGACCTGAGCCTGGTGTACCCGCTGATGCGCGGCGGGGCGCCGCTGCTGACCGCGATCTTCGGCATCGTCTGGCTGGCAGAGCTGCCGGCGCCTTTCACATGGCTAGGCATCGCGCTGATTTCGGCGGGCGTGTTCGCGCTGGCGCTGCGCAGCGCCGATCACGCGCCGTTGCCGAAAGCCGTGGCCTTTGCGCTGTCGAACGCAGCGGTGATCGCCATCTATACGATCGTCGACGGCACCGGCGCGCGGCTGGCCGGCAATGCTTGGGGCTACATCGCCTGGCTGTTCGTCTTCGACGCACTGCCGTTCACCGCCTGGGTGCTGCTCGCACGGCGCCGAGCGTTCCTGCGCTTCGTCACGGCCCACCCGCTGCGCGGCCTGGCCGGCGGCGCGCTGTCAGCGGCCGCCTATGCGATCCCGGTGTGGGCGATGACCAAAGCGCCGGTGGCGGCGGTGGCGTCGCTGCGCGAAACCTCGGTGCTGTTCGCCGCGCTGATCAGCGCACGCATGTTGCGGGAGAAGCTGAGTCCGCGCCGGTGGGCGGGTGCGCTGGCGGTGTTGACGGGAGTTGTCGCGCTCAAGTGGGCGTAAAAAAGGGCGGCCCAGCGGCCGCCCGAGATACGCAGTGAACGTCCGGTCAGGCGCGCACGCGGCGCCGCGTTGCGACACCGAGGCCAATCAGGCCGGCCGCAAGCAGGGCGAGCGCACCGGGCTCGGGCACGCGGCCGACGAAGTCAATGCTGGTCGACGACGGAAAGTTGGACCATCCGTGGATGATTTGGGCGACCAACGTCATCGAGTACGTGCCGGTGACCGATTGCCAGTTCGAGAACGATCCGCTGAAGGCGCCGCCGCCGCTGCCGGACCCGATCAGCGCGCCCGAGCCGAAGGGCGTGTTGGCGTCGTCCACGTACATCCAGTAGTTCACGGTACCGGCCGAGTACCCGCCGATACCGCCACCGAAGCTCAGCGCCGGGTAGCCTCCAGTGTTGACGAAATCCGTGTCAGTGAGCGCTACCGTCAACGTGCCGCCGCTGCTCGAACTGACATTCAGGCTGTTCAGGTGAATCTGGTTGCCGAGCACGTCGTGACCGATGCCGACCACGACGTTCAGCAACCAGCTGCCGATCGAGCAGTTCAGACCGACGATGCCCGGCGACGCGATGGTGTCGCCGCAGGAGCCGCTGGAGCCGTCTGCGACCGTCACCGTCGTCGTTCCGTCCGAAATGCGAAGGATCGGGGCCGCCTGGGCCGACGCCCCGAGAACCAGCGATGCGGCCAGCGCCAACTTGAAAATCGACTTCACGAACACCTCCTCACCAGATTTGTCCGAACGTTGCTCCCGCCTTTAAGGTAGCAACCGACGTTCCAGCTCTACCAATCAATGACTTGGACAAAGCACGGCCAACGGCCGTAAAGAATTCCGACGCCCATTGGGCGGAAATCAGGTCGGCGACGCCGATCCGGCGCCCGGTCCGAGATCGCGCATGCCTAGTTCGCGCACGACCTCGCCGATGGCAGCGACGACATTGCGCATCTCGTTGGCGTCGATCGCGCCGATGCAACCGACGCGGAAGGTCTCCACCTGGGTGAGCTTGCCCGGGTACAGGATGTAGCCGCGCGCGCGCACTTCTTCGGGATAGAACAACAGAATCTCGATGTCGAAACGCGCGATGACGATCTGCGCGATCGGTTCCGCGCGCGAGGGCGTTGTCAGCGCGATAAAATCGTCGCCGCCAATGTGACCGACAAAATCTTCCGCATTGCCTTCGCGCCGGA
>JAKANT010000002.1 GCA_021823635.1 Pseudomonadota bacterium | reverse complement strand
GCGAACGGCCCACCGGCACCTGCCGCACCACGCGGCGCGCTTCCACGTCCACCACCGTGAGCCGTCGCGCCCAGCGCGAGGTGAGCAGCAGCGTGCGGCCGTCGGCCATCAATTCCATGCAATCCGGGCCGCCGGGCGCAGGCAGGGTGGCCACCGCCGCGAGCGTCTGCGTATCGATCAGGCTGACGGTGTTGGCCACGCGGTTGCTGACGAACACGTGGCGCCGGTCGCCGCGGGCGCGGAACGCATGCGCTCCCTCGCCGGTCTCGATGCGCTTGATCAGCCGCGCCGGACCGCTGCCCGCGACGTCGTAGGCCTCGACGAAGCGATCGCCCGTGAGCGCCACCAGCAGCGTGCGGTCGTCGGCCGTCAGGTAGACGTCGGCCGGCAGCTTGCCCACACCGATGCGCCAGCGCACCGCCTGCGCCGCCAGATCGATCGCCACCAGCTCGTGGCTGTCTTGCATCGTCGCGTAAACGACCGTGCTTCGGCTGTCGATCCACTGGTGGCTGGGCGTCTGGCCGCTCGCGATCCGGCGCACCAGGCGCAGCGGCTGCGCCGCATCCTCCGGCTGCCAGCGGTACAGGTCCACATGGTTCAGACGGTTGGCGAGCGTGACGAACCAGCGCATGTCGGGCGAAAAGCGCAGGTGGTACGGATCGGCGATGCCGGCGATCGTGCGCTGCACCTGCGCCGTTAAGGGATCGATGAAGGTGAGCGAGTTGCCGGCGGCGTTGGCGACGATCAGCGACTTTTCGTCCGGCGTCAGGTACAGGTGATGCGGCTCCTTGCCGGTGGGGATGCGCTTGATCTCGGAGAAGGTCTCAGCGTCGATCACGCTGACGTCCGCATCGAGCGAATTGAGCACGAAGATCGGCGCCCGCGACGCCCGCGCGATCGGTGCGGCGGCAAGCGCCGCGGCACCGGCGAGCGCCTTCAGCGCTGCGCGCCGTCGCCGTTTCGGTTTCATATGCGTGCGTCCTCGCCCCTTCTCGTCGGCATCGCGGCGCGCCGCCTTCATCGACGCGCCGACCGTCGCCAAGTGTAAGACGGTGCCGCCCGCGCGATGCATCAACGCCGCTGCAACGCGAGCACCGCCTGGCTGCGCAGCGCGCGCAGCAGGTGCAGTTCCTCGGGCAGCAGCCCACGCGAATCGGGCAGCGGCCGGTCGGCGTAGAAGAAGCCCACCGGCTGCCCGTTCAGTGCGAGCGGCAGCAGGACGAAACTGCGCGCGGTGTCGAAATCGCGCGCGAACCACGGCGGCAGCGCCGCACGCACCTTGTCGGCCGCGACGTCGGCGATGTGCAGGTCGGTCAAGTGCGCCAGCGCCGCGGCGAACAGGTGAGAGCCGCCGCGGGCCGGAAACGAGAACTCCGGGCGCGGCGTGCCGAAACTGGCCCGCGTCCGGTACACGGCGCCCGCCGCATCGCGCAACGCGAAGGCCGCGCGCGCGAACCCGAGCCCGGTGTAGATCGCCTCGAGCACGATGCGGATCACCGCGTTCAAATCGGCGCCGCGCGCCAGGCTGTCCGACGCCTCGGCCAGCCCGGCGAGCAGCAGCTCGCGCGCGTTCGGCGGCACCCCCAGCGCATCGCGCTGCGCGGCCGGTGCGACCGGTGGCGCGCTCAATTGCGACTCCGGCGGCAGCGCCTCGAGCAGGCGCGCGAGCGACGCTTGCGGCGGTGCCAGCCCGCAAGCGGCCTCGAACTCGCGCGTGCGTGCAGCCGCCGCCTCGATCATCCTTTGCAGCGCCGCGCGATCGGGTGCAAAAGCGGGCGCGAAACGCACCAGCACCGCCGCCAAGGCCGCCTCGCCGTGCGGGTCGGCGAGCGCCGCCGCGATGCCTTCGGCGAACTGCGCCGCCATGCGTACGCGATCCGCTGCGCTGCGGGGCGCTTCGATGCGCGGCGCAAGCGGCGCGATGGCGGCACGGATGCGGTCGGGCACGCACCATTCGCGCAGCACGGCGTCGGTCAGGCGGTCGCAGTCCTGCCGGCGCAACCCGGCGCCCGCCGCCTGCGCGCCCTCGTCGGCGTGCAGCAGATGCGGCGCGAACACCGCCGCCAGCAGCCGGCCCACGTTGCGGAACATGGCCGCGATCGCGGCCTCCTCGGCCTCCTGCGCATCGACGCCGGCCAGCAGCTCGCGCGCCAGGCAGCCCGACAGCAGGGCCTGGTGAAACTCGCCATACACGCGCGCCGGCTCGACGCCGCGCAGCAGACCATCGAGCAACACGAGCGACGTGGCCACCGCGCGCACCTGATCGAAGCCGAGCAGCACGATGGCGCGCGTGACCGTGGTCACCGGCTGCGGGCCGTTGCGATAGGGAATCGTGTTCGCCAGCCGCAGCAGGCGCTGCGTCAGCGAAACGTCGCCAAGGATCGTTTCCGCGAGTTCCTGCACCGCCTCGGTGTCGCTCTCCAGCAGCCGCGTCAGCCGCGCCAGCATGTGACCGGTGGAGGGCAGGCCGCCCGCCGCGCGCACGGCGGCCAGCACCTCGGGCAACGGATCGGCGGCAGGGGCAGATGGCGGCATCGGCGGCAGCGCAAGGCCAGCCCCACTTTATCGGCGCGCCCGCGGCGACGGTCGCTCGAGCTGGGCCGCGCAGACGGGCTTACTTTTGGCTGCGCGCCTCGGCCTCGCTCAGCAGATCGGCCACCACCCGGACGGTGGCCGCCGCCGGCAGCACGCCCAGCGCGCGCCCGAGGCTTGCGCGCAAGCGGTGATAGGCGCGCAGCGCCGCGGCATGTTCGCCGCGATCGCGCAGCAGGCACAACAAGCGACGGTGCAGGTCTTCATCCAGCGGATCGATCAGCGCCGCCTCTTCCAGCAACGCGATCGCCGCCTCGCCGTGCCCGCGTTGCGCGAGCGCGGTCGCCAACAGGCCCGCCGCGCGTAGGAACCGCGTATGAAAACGCTGCCGCGACTGCAGCAGCAGCGCATTGGGGGTCTCGCCGTCGAGAAACGGGCCCCGGTACCAGCGCGTCAGCAGGCGCGCCAACGCCTGCAGCCGCTCGGCCGTGCTGTCGGCGCCGACGGCGTCGATGTCGTCGCAGACGGACTCGAAGCAGTCGGTGTCCAGATGCACCAGATCCTGTGCCAGCTGGAGCCGTCCGTCCTCGACCCGCACGGCCGCCTCGCTGCCGAGCAGCTTGCGCAGGCGGCTGACGGTGACCTTCAGCGCCGCGCGCGCCGCCGCGCCCTCGGACTCCGGCCACAGCAAGTCGGCCAGCCGCTCCGCGGCCACGCCGCGCCGCCCGAGCGCAGCCAGCGTGCGCAGCAACTCCAGCGGCTTGCGCTGGGCTTTGCCGCCGGCAGCGCGCGGCATCTCGCCGTTGACGGCGAGCGCGAAGCCGCCGAAGGTCCTGACCTGCACTGGCCACGGCCAGTTCTCCGCATGGCGCGACGGAGCCGTCAGCTTGCGCTGAGCCACGACGCCGCGCAGGAAGTCGGTTTCGATGCCGCGCGCCAGCGCATCGGCCGTCAACTGCGCGGCGAGCTTCGGCAACGAAGCGAAGTAGTTGGGCCAACGCAGGCGCGCCGCGCGTCCGAACCCGTCGCGCAGACGTGCCGTGTATTCGTGCTCGTCGCCGTCGCGCACGTGCAGCGCAGTGAGCAGCGCGTCGATGCAATCCAGCACCTGGCGCGTCCGCGTGTCTTGACCCGTCGCAGGCGCGTACTCGCGCAGTACGGACAACGCGTCGTCGATCCGATCGGCGGCGGTCAGCGCCCACACGCGCGCCAGCATCTGCGGACCGCGCTGCGAAGTCGGCGCCGCCGACTGCGCCACCGCCTGCAGGCAGTCGGCCGACAAAGCCAGCGCGGTATCGATTTCGTCGTGCAGCAGCGCCACCCGCGTGCGTTCCATCAGATACTCGGCCAGGCGCATCGGCTCGCCCGGACGCAGGTTGGCCTCCATTTCGTCGAGCAGCGACTCGACGCGCGCCTGATCGCCATTGGTGACGGCAAAGAACAGCTCGGCGTGGGCGACGTCGAAGGCGAGCTGCGGCAGATCGTGTTGTTGCGCCAATGCGCGAGCGCGCGCGAAGGCATCGCTCGCGCGCTTCACATAGCGGCGATTGCGCTGCTGGAGATTGAAGCGCAGGTAACAGCGGCCCGCGTAAAGGAGCGCGCGCCCCGCCAGCCGCGCCAGCGCGGCGTTACCGATCGCTTTCGGCAGGCGCCCCTCCACCGTCACCATCAACGGCTCGAAGCGCTCGATGCGGTTGTGCGCCTCGATGAAGTCGAGCAGCACGCGCGCCGCCAGCAGCAGCTCCTCGAGCGAAACAGCAGCGTGCGACGCGATCACTTCGTCCAGCGCCCGCGTCAGTCTCTGCTGGACCTCCTGGGCGTCGAACCGCCCTGGCTCACCCAAGAACGCCGCCGCGATCACGGCGCAATCGACGCGCACTCGCGGCCAGCCCGGCGGCAGCTGCGCCTCGTTTACCAACTGTTGGCTAAGCCGCGTCAGCCACTCGGGTAGGGTATCGAAGCGGGTCCAGCCCGTATGCAAGGCCGTCACCGCCCCGGCGGCGGCGAGCAACGCAGGCGCGCCCGGCGCCTGCTCGAGGGCCGGGAAGGTCGCGTCGAGCGCCCGCAACCCGGCCTCCTCGTCGTTCATCGCCAGCCGCAACGCCGCATCCAGCTGCGTGGCTTGCTCGCGCAGTGGTATGACAGCCGCCAAGTTCATTTCTTCTGGGCGTCAGGCGTCTGCTCAAGGCTCCCGATTTTTCGGCCGGCGCGGGGATGGTTCCCCTCGGGCTGGCGCTGCATCCAGCCGACACCAACGCCGCCCGCGGCCCCCTGGCCGACCGCCGCCGCAGGAATTTTCACGGCTCCCGGCGGTGACGTGTTACCCATCCGTTACCCGACCGACCGTACTCTGCCCGGACCGGCGCAGCGGCATCGCACTCACGCGGCATGTTAACGGCACGGGGGTGGCCGATGAAGGACCGAAGGCGGCGAGCGATCGCGCCCCAGGCTGCCGCGACCGCCACGACGGCGCACCACGTCGCAGCAGAGACGGGTACGCACACTTGAAAGGAGATGGTCATGGGCGTTTCGATGAAACGCTGTGTGCTGGCGGCGGCTGCCGCCGTGGCGCCCGCTCTGTCGCTGGCCGCCGATGGGCCGCGGGCGAAACCGGGGTTGTGGGAGATTTCGAACACGTTCGAATCGCCCGCGCCGCGAGGCCAGCCCGTTTCCGTCACGATGACGATGCAGCACTGTGTCGGCGAAAAGAACCCCGACCTTTGGGATCCGAGCCGAGCCGCTTGGGGCTTACACCCGAGCGGCTCCGCCCCCGAGGGCTCTTGCCCGCAGCCGACCTACAGCCGCGATGGCGAGGCACATGTCTGGGTCACCCAATGCAAGAACCGCCAGGGGATCGTCAAGACGCGGTCGCGAACCGTCGTGCAGGACAACCGCTTCGACACCGACCTGGTGCTCGAATATGACCCACCCTACAACGGCATCAGGAAGTCCAACGCAAAGATAGTCGGCAAGTTCATCGGCGCCTGCCCGGCCGGCATGAAACCCGGAGCGGTGCGCGTGACCAGCATGCCGATGCCGGGCCAGAAGCCACCGATGACGCGCTGATGTCATCGCCTCATATCGAAGCAAAAGGAGAACGACGATGGGAAGTCAATCGCATCACACGCGGCGCACGCTATTGTGCGCCCTGCCGGCCGGGCTCGCCGCCAGCGCCATCCCCGTATGGGCCAAGCCGACCGCTCCGATCATCCTTAAGGCACCGCCTGGCTCGGTGCGGGTCGATCCCCCGCCCGCGGCCAAGGTGACTGTAACTGGCGAGTCGAACATTCGCGTCGGTTCGCGCGGCGAGGCCATCACCGCCCCCGATCGACCGATAGCGCGCGGCGCGGCCCTTGCGCACTTCGAGGTCGGTTTTGAAAATGGCGACCACAAGTTCCGCCATCTGCAGTTGCGCGTCGAGTCGGAGAACTCGGTGAAAGTCGCCTTTGCCGATCAGAATGGCGACGACCCGTTCGAAGCGGACGCGCGCTGGATCAACTTGAGCGACGGCCGGTCGGGTTTGGTCAGTGGCCAGGGACACGGTCGCGCGGTGACGAAGATGGCTTTGCGCCAATA
The DNA here is from genome assembly GCA_021823635.1 of Pseudomonadota bacterium. Classification (GTDB taxonomy): domain Bacteria; phylum Pseudomonadota; class Gammaproteobacteria; order Burkholderiales; family Burkholderiaceae_F; genus JAKANT01. Next base: position 8,274 of record JAKANT010000002.1, on the reverse strand, counting down.
CCAGGACCATGTGTTCGCCTTGCGCGGCTTCGAGTTCCGCCGCGCGCCAGGAACGGATGCCAACATTCGCCACCTGGCGATTCGCCACCGAAACGGCATTCTGGAGGTGCTGCTGTCTGATGACGAAGGCGAGGGGGGGTCTCGCTTCGACGACGGCAGCGGAGTACCACGCGTTGGTGATCCGCCCGAGGTGTGGGAAACCTATGTCCAGAGACAATTCCAGAGACAATTACTGGGCGGAGGCAGGCAGGGCCGCCCCTACGACTTCTCAGTGCAGTATGTGTGGATTCCCAAGTCGCTGGTGGCCAGCACCGGCGTGGTCACCGGCAGCGAACGCGGCACGCGTGACGCGGCGCGCGTGCCGCCGGGCCGCGCCGTGCTGTCCGGATTCAGTTTCTCGTTCCTGAATTCGGATCACCATCTTCTGACGTTGATGGTGAGCACGCTGGAAGGCGGCATGGGCCGCTTCCGCGACAACAACGAAGACGATCCGGTGCGCTGGAGCATCGAATATGTGGCGCTGCGTAGTTGAGGCGGAACGGATCCGCTTGGCGCGCGCGCCCGGCGCGCCGACGGTAAGTGCGGCAGCGCGCACGCTGGCGGCGCGCTTTCTGCACGGCGGGCCACGCGGTGCCGTTCGTGGGCATCGGCCGGCGCCGAGGCGTTCCGCGCGGATGACCGCGATCTGCCTCGCCGCTGCGGCCGCGGGCGCGCTGGTTGGCGCCGTCGCCTCCGCCCAGCAGCCCGCGCGAGTCGATGATTCACCGTCCGCGCAGCAGTTGCGCAAGCTGCCGCGCAAGGCAGGCGAGCGGCCGGTCGTGGCGATCTACGAGTTTCGAAGCGCCGTGCCCGAGATCCAGGTCGGGGCGGCGAAGGAAATGTTCGTCACGGCCCTGGTGCGCTCCGGCGCATTCGCAGTCGCCGAGCGGCAACGGCTGGCCGAGGGCGTAATGCGCGAGCGGCAGCTCGCGCAGCAGGGGGTGACCGCGGGCGCTGCGACCGGCCAGGTGGCAGCCGCACGCTACATCTTCGAGGTCGTGATCAGCGAGGCCAATTCGGGCGAGAGCGAATCGGCCACGGGGATCAACATCGGGGGCATGCGGGTCAAGACCGCGGGCGCCAAGGACAGCATCGGCCTGGACGTGCGCATCGTGGATGCCGCCAGCGGGACCGTCGTGGATGCGGTCAACGTCGTCAAGCAGATCGAGGCGGGCACTTCGTCCGTCAGCGGGGTCGGCAACCTTCTGGGTGCCGTGATGGGGCGGCGCGGCAAGGAGCTGCCGCTGCCGGTCGATGCCGAGACGCGCTCGGCCCGCAAGGAGGGCGTGGACCGCGCGCTTCGTTCGGCCATCGAAGTGGCCGTCGCCGAACTGGCGAAGCGGCTGCACGCCGAATGATTGGCATGCGCGGCGCACTGGCGACGCTTGCCGTCGCGCTGGTCTTGCCTTGCGCCGTGCACGGTCGCGCCGAGGCGTACGGCGACGCTTGGGGACCGCAGACGGTCGATGGCGCCGACATCCTGTTTCCGGACGCGCCGGCGCTACTGCAGCATCACTACCGGCCCGCGGGCGGACCGACTCGGCGCTTCTTGAACCGGCCGGGCGCCTGGTATGTGCCGGTGTTCGTGCCCATGAGCCAAGGTGTGCCCGTGCAGTTGTGGATCTGGCAGCGCGCGCGCACGCACGACGTGCGGCTGCTGGCGCTGGATGCCGCCCCGCGCGAGGGGCCAACGGTTTCCGTCGCCCTGCCCACACTCCGAGCGTCGAGCGGGGCGCGCGCGCCGTGGATTTCTGCGCCCTTCGTCATCAACGCGGGCGGCGACGGCGCCTTCGTCCTGATCGAGCAGTGGGCCGCCGATGGTCAGCGCCCCGCGCCGATCTGGGTGCAGGCGCGCACGCGCTTGATGGACGAGCCGGCCGGCGCGCCGTGGTGGGCCGGGCCGCAGGATTCCTCGCAGCCGCTGGCGCCGGAGCCTCCGCCGAGCCCCCTGCTCGCCGGGCGCGGCGCGGGTGCCATCGTCGAGCTTCCTTTCGAACGCCGCTTCGGCGTGTTGCCCACTCTCACCCCGTGGAACGATCCGTGGGCGCCCCGATGAAGAACGTCGCCTTGCTTGGCTTATGGCTCGCGTGGGCCGCCGCCCACGCGCAATCGATCGACATCCGCACGCCCAGGCTGCCTGCGCGCGGACCAGAAACTTCGACAGCGCCGTCGCCCGCCGCGACACCTTCCCCCGGCACCGGGACAGCGCACGGCGGAACGCGCTACCCCGAACCCTCGACCGGCGGCAGCTGGGGCGCGCCAGGTTACGGCTCCGGATCGCATGACGCCGCCGCGGGCGGGAGCGGCGCGGACGGTGTGGCCTCGCCGATGCGGCAGCGGCGCGGCTCGTCCGCGCAACCCGCCTACGCAGCCGCGGCACCGGCGCCAATGATTGCCACGCCCAGCAGCGCGACCGGACATTGCCGGGTTCAGCCCTCCCCCGACCGGCAAACCTTGAGCCTGATGGGTGCGGATGGGTTGCCGCGTCGGCACGTGCCGCTCGGAGAATTTCGCGTGCAACGCGTCGTGCATTCGGCCGACGGCGCTTGGGCGGTGGCGATCACGAAACTCAGAGGCGAAAACCAGTTCGCGGCGATGACGTTGGACCTCGCCAAGTGCGAAAGCGCGCACACGGTAGACCTGCAGGCGGCCGGCGAGGACGTGCGCTTCGACGCCGAGTTCGCGATCGTGAAACTGAACAACAAGGGCGAGCAACGCGTGCCGCTGCGGTCGGGGTTGGTGCGATGAGCAAGCGCCTTTTGTTCGCTGCGCTGGCGTTGATGGCAGCGGCAGCCACCGCGCAGACCAAGGTTCAGATTAATGCGCCGGGCCACTGGAGCCCGTCGCAGGAAGGCGACGCAGTCGTCTACACGCCCAGCAACCAGCCGGCCGGCACTGCGCAGTTGCTGCTGCTCGCACCCAAACCTCTTGCAGGCGACTTTTACGGGCAGTTCGAGGCCGAACGCGCGCAACTGGAGCAATACTGGGGCCTTCGCGCGCCCGCACCCGTGGACCCTCAGCGCGGCACGAGCCGCGAAGGCCCGTGGGCCGCGTACTTCGCCAGCTACGACAGCGACGGCGGCGCGCGCTACATGAGCTTTCTAGCCCGTGCGCTCGGCGGGCAGTTCGTGATGCTCGTCTTCGTGGCCGTCTCCCCCGATGCGTTCAACGCCCTGGCGCCGCAGGCCACCGAAATGTTCAAGTCGGCCCGCCTGGCGAGTCGGTGAGCGCGGCGGCGCGGGCCGCTGCCTGGCAGCCCCGGTCCACGCACATCGCGGCGCCGCGCTTTCGCGCGCCGGCGCCGCGCAAATCGGCGCCCGCCGTCCTCACGGCTCGAAGCGCTTGGCCAGCTGCAGCACCGACTCCTCGATTGCCGCTCGCACCGCGCTGTCGATACCCTCGCGCGCCTGGTTCTGCGCCTGCACGTCGGGTACGTAGGTCGTGTCCTTGCCGCGCCGGCCGAGGATCGTGGCGGCCAGGTTGCCCACGCCGCTCACACCGGCGTTGCTAGCAGCCACCGGCTTGCGCACGGTCAGTGCGTCCACCACGTCGCCGTTGTTGGCGTCGATGATGCGCACGTCGATGACGATCGAGTCCTGGCTCTTGCCCCCGCCGATCTGCATGCCGGCGACGTTGATGCCGCCGGAGTTGGCGCGCTCCTGCACGTTGGCCTCGGACACCGTGCCCTCGAAGATGTACTGCGCCCCGCGCAGCGGCTGCTGGGCGGCGTTGCCGCTGGCCCAGCCGGCCTGCTGCAACTGCTTTTCGCGCACCACACCCTCGTTGACGCGGCTGCGCTCGACCACGCGGAACTGGCCGCTTTGCACCAGCGCGGTGGTGAACATGTCGGTGGCGCTGCGCGCCGACAGCGTCGGCAGCATCGACCGAAACTCGTAGATCGTCACCGCCACGCGTTCGCCCGGCTTGCGCGGCAGCTTTTTCAGTTGCTGCGCGCCCGCGGACGCGTCGGTCGTCGCGGGCGTGGCGTGCGCGCAGGCGGCGGTCAGGCTGACCGCGGCGGCAAGAATGAAGACGAGTCGAATCATGGCGCGGTTCCTCTTGGAGGTTGGAGTCAACGGTGGGGAGGACAGGGCGGGCACCGCGGCGTGATGCCTGGCGTCACCAGGATGAGCGGCGGATGCCACGGTTCGGCGAGTGCCTGCAACGGCGACGGCGGCGGCACCGCCCCGGGCTTGGCGAGCGAATGGCAGCGAAGATCCGCCGGCAGCCACGGCGCGCGCACGCGCTCCGAATTCCAGTCCGGCGCGCCGCGCGGCGCACGCACGTGCGCGAGCTCCGCGCGCAGACGCGCGACCTCGGCTTCCAGCGCGGCGATCCGCTGTGATGGATCATCGGCCGGTACGAGCGGCGTCTGGGCCGCGACGGCCGACGACAGCGAGACCAGCACGCCGTACAGCAGCCGGCGCAGGGCGACGGTTTGGGCGCTGTGCATCGCGACCTCAGAGCGCCGGCAGGCCGCGCGGGCCCTTGACGTACACGTCCAACTCGTAGGCCGACCAGCACAGGCTGGAGCCGGGCGAAAGCTGGCCCTGCCCGACGGCCATGCTGATCGCAGTGAAGGCGCCGAAGCTCAGCGCGCCCATGATCTCTTGCAGCACATCGCGCTTGCGATACAGCCCCATCCAGCTCGGCACGATCTGCGCATTGGGCAACTGCACTTGCACCGAAAGCGGATTCTGGCGGTGCCATTCGTACGTCGAGTCCTCGCCGTGGTCGCCACGCTTCCAGTCACGATTGGTCAGGTCGCGTACCTCGACACGGTCGATGGCGAAGCCATTGCGCAGCGGGAGCCGATCCGGCGTCAGCCGCAGCAGATCGCGGCCGGGCTCGAGCGTGCAGAACTGCGTCGGCGAACGGTACGGCGGCGTGTCCACCAGCAGCGTGGCGCCGGAAGGCCCCGGCGAGACCACCTTCGGCGCCGGCCGCACGCCGTTCGGGCTTTCACGCGACAGCACCCCGGTCGGCAGCGATGTGAGCTTGATCGACTCGCGCGCCGCCTCGAACGCGTGCCCGGACTGCTGCAGGCGCCTGCCATCGCTGCGCGACACCACGACCTCGACGCTCGCCTGATCCATCACGCCGCCGAGCTTGGGATCGACCTGCACCGTGATCGCCGTATCGCTCCAGCTCTGCACCAGCAGCGCCACATTGCTCAGGCCGCCGCTGGAACCGTTGAGCACGACCGAACCCTTGCGCTGCCCGAACCCGCACCCGTGCAGCGTGAACGACTTGCCCGGCGTGAAGACCACGCCCTGCGCGCGCCCGTCCACCGAGGCGAAGTACGGCTCACCGCCCATCGCCAGGTGCGGCTCGCAGGCCAGCCGCGCGAAGCTGTTGGCGGCGGCGCCGCGCGCGGGCGGTTGCGACCCCGGCAGCGTCGACGAGGCCTGCGGTGCGAGCGCGGGCGCGAAGGCCGTCGTCGGACCACGCACGGCAGGCGTCGCCGGCCCGCCGCTCGCCGGCGGCGCCGCTGCATTTCCGCTTGCCCCCGCACCGCCCTGCGACGCGGTCTGCTGGGGCTTCGGCGCGTTCGGACAGGCCGGCGAGTACTGGCCGTTCATCTGCTGGCACAGCTGCTGGCACACCGCGGACGCCGGATTGACCCCGCAGTAATCGAAGGTCGTCGGCGGCGGGCACGAAGGCGACGAAGCCAGGGCCTCGGCGCATTGCCGGCGGCAGCCGTCGACATCCGTCGGGTTCTGGCAGGCGTCGGTGGTGTTGCGCGTGTTCGTCGGCGTGGCAGCTGGCGCCGGCATTGCAGAAGAGCGGGTGCGATCGACTTTGCCCGCCCCCGTATTCGCGTTCTGCACTGCTGGAAGGCTGGGCCGCGCTTCCTTCAACGCTTCGGGCCTTGCCGCAGGCTGGCCGGGCGCCAAGCTGCCGCCGACCTGCGCCGGCGCTCCCGGCGCCTGCGGTGCCGCACCCATCGCCGGCGCCGGCGCGGCTGCCGGCAGCGCACCCCAGTTCGGCGCCGGCGCAGCTGCAGCGCCCGGCTGCGGGCAGTGCGAGGAGTACTTCGGATTGCGGCTGCATTCCTGCCTGCATTGCGGGCTGCTGCTGCCTTGGCCTTGCGGTGCGGGCGCGCAGACGTCGGTCGGAGCGGATGCGGGCGGCGTCAGTGCGCGCGGGGCCGGTGCATAGGTCTGCGCGCTCGCCGATGCCACGCACAGGACCAGCGGCGCGGCAATGAGGAATGCGGCAGTGAGCTGTTTCGACGGCATGGACGATCTCGCTTGCGGTGTCGGATGCGTGGTGTCGGCTTCGGCTTTCCTTGGCTCAACGGCGACGGTTCTGTCCCGTGCGCCCATGGAGCGCACACTACGTACGACCCTCTTACCGATGGCTTACCGCGCGCCTGCGGTTCGCTCCCACCGCGTCCGGCCGCAAGGCAATCGCTGCCGGTTCGATCGCGGGTGAGACCTCGCCTCGCGACGAGGCGCAGATCGCTTCAAGGCAGCGGCGGCACGAACGCCGCGGCAGGCGGCGCCAGCCACTGGACTTACGCCTGCCGTGGCGACGGCGGCGGGGCCACGGTGGGCGTCAGCGGCGGCCGATGCCTTTCGATCGGCGTGCGCGGCAAACGCTGTTGCGAGTCGCCCCAAGCGGCCGCCCCGCGGGGGCGATAGCGCTGTTCGGCTGCCGGGGCGTGGCCAGGCGGACGGCCTCAACGTTGGTACCAGCCATAGCCTGGCGCCTTCATGTTGAACAGATATTCGCCGCAGCCCTCGTGATAGCGGACGTCGGAGACTGGCTTCAAAACCAGGCGCTCGTGCGGCCCGCTCGGAACAAGCCGCGGCGTTTCGGGATCGAGCGAGCGCAGCACGACCAGCGGCCCTTCCAGCAGCCGGAGATGCTCGGCGATGGAGTTCGAGCTGCCGTCACCAATCTTGTTGGGGGTGTAGTAGCAGCCCGCCGTCCTGCCGGTGTCGGCAGTGAGGACGATGGAACGGACGACGACGTCACCCAGATTGACCAAGAAGCGGCAGACATTACGCGTCTGCGGAAACTTCAGCCAGCAGGCTGCGGTGATGTGGGCGACCCCGTAATAGCTGACCTGCACGCCGACGGTCCAGTTTTCGCCCGACACCTGGAAGCTGCGCTCGGTCACTTTCTTGAGCTGAAAGCGCGCCTCCGCGCGCTGCGCGCCGGCGTGCACGACGACCGAGGCGTCGCCTGGCTGGAAGCCGCTGACGGCCACGTACTGCAGCGGCACTTGCACGTCGCGCGTCTCGTCTTTGTTGAGCGTCAGTTCGACCTTGCCGGCGCTGATGCCCTGCGGCAGCGTCCCGCCCTCGATCCGGACCGGCAGCACGCCGCCGCTCAGGTTGGAGAGCGACAAGGTCAGCGCCGACGGGTAAAGCGCGTCGAGCGGCTTGTTCGGGTAGTAGGCCGCCGGGTGGCGTAGCCAGACCTCGGGCGTCTTCACCACCACCGACACGCCGAGCGGCAGCCCCTCGAACTGCGCGCGCAGCTCGAAAGGCCTCCCCATGCCGTCACCGCGGGCGTTGCGCACGCGCGCCTCCAGCGTCACCGCCTTCGGCCCCGCGGTGTTGTCGAACAGATCGAATTTCGGCGCATAGACGACGTCCACCTGCAGTTCCGTCGGCTCCTTGACGCGTAGCTTCCACGGCGCCGCCGTGATCCGCTGCGCGACGTTCTGCATGGCGCTGACCCCCTCGTGCCGCAACACGGGCGAGCCGCCGCCGCCCGGGGCGCGCATCGTCGCCGAGCCGGAGGACGAAGGCACGCGGGCGCCGACGCCCATCGCACGCACTTCGGTGATCTGGAAGCCGAGCTTCGCCGGCGCCTGCAGCGTGAATTCGGTCTCGCCGGGTGCCGTCGTTTGCAGAACCACCGTGCGCTTGACCCGCCCGCCGCTCGCCACCTTGCCGAAGTCGACGACGTAGGACGCGGCCTCGATGCGCGGGCTTTCACTGAGCGCAGCGGGCGCGATGGCATCGACGGGCTTCGTTGCGGGCTCCTTCGGCAGCTTGATCGGCGTTCCCCCCGGCGGGCCGGGATCGGTGCCGCTGCCCGACGGTGCGGCGAGGGCTGGCGGTGCGGCAATGGATCCCGGCACATCGCGCGTCGCCGGGGCGGGCGCCGGCGTCGCCAGGCCGGCAGGCGCCGGGGCCACCGACACGGCGCCGCTGCCCGCGGGCGCGCTCCTGTCCTTGGGCAGCCGGATCGGCGTGCCACCCGGAGGCCCGGGGT
>JAKANT010000340.1 GCA_021823635.1 Pseudomonadota bacterium | reverse complement strand
CTCCGCACACACCGGCTCGTAGGCGATGGCACCGCGCTCGAGTTCGGCCACGCTGGCGCGCGCCAGCACGGCGTCGATCTGCCGCGCGACGACCTCGAGCGTACGGCCGCCGTCGCGTTCGGCCAGCGTCTCGCCGACGCACACGATCGGCCGTAGGCCGAGCGCCAGCGCACGCGCCGTCTTGGCGGCGACGATCGCATCGGTCTCCCCGTGTAGCGCGCGCCGCTCCGAATGGCCGACGATCACCCAGCGGCAGCCGACGTCGAGCAGCATCTCGCCGGCGACGTCGCCGGTGAAGGCGCCCGGTTCGCGCTCGCTCATGTCCTGCGCGCCGACCTCGGTTTCGGCGCCGGCCAGCGCCTGAACCAACTGCGGCAAATAGACGTACGGCGCGCACACGACCGTGTCACACGCGCTCCGTTGCGACGTGAATTCCTGCAGCCAGGCGGCGTTCGCGGCGAGCGAGCCGTTCATCTTCCAGTTGGCGGCGACCAGGGCGCGGCGTTTCATGGCGGTCAGTGGTACGGAACTTCGCCCGCTTGCGGCGTCACGTCCAACACGATCTTGCCGATGTGCTGGCCCGACTCCATCAGCGCATGCGCGGCCGACGCCTCCGCCAGCGCGAAGCGCCGAAACAGTACCGGCTCGATTCGCTTCGATTCCAGCAGCGGCCACACGACCGAACGCAGCCGGCGCGCGATCGCGGCCTTGAATTCGACCGGGCGCGGACGCAGCGTCGAGCCGGTGATCGTCAGGCGCCTGCGCAGCACCGCACCGCAATCGACCTGCGCGCGGGTGCCGCCCTGCACCGCGATGATCACAAGCCGCCCGTCGTCGGCCAGGCACTCGATCTCTCGCGGCACGTAATCGCCGGCCACCATGTCCAGGATCACGTCCACGCCGCGGCCGCCCGTCATTTCTTTGACCACGGCGACGAAATCCTCGCGACGGTAGTCGATCGCGCGCCGCGCGCCGAGCTGTTCGCAGGCCCGGCACTTCTCCTCCGAGCCCGCGGTCGCGAACACGGGGTGGCCGAACGCGGCGGCGAGCTGAATCGCCGTCACACCGATGCCGCTCGCGCCCCCTTGCACGAGCAGGCTCTCGCCGGGCGCGAGCTGCGCGCGGTCGAACACGTTGGACCACACGGTGAAAAACGTCTCGGGCAAACCGGCCGCCTCGGCGAAGCTCCACCCCCGCGGCACCGGGAGCAGTTGCCCGACCGGTGCCGCGCAATACTCGGCATAGCCGCCGCCGGCAACCAACGCGCATACGGCATCGCCAACGCGCCAGCCGCTTCCTTCCAGATCGCCGCCTTCGATCACCCCGGCGACTTCGAGCCCCGGAATGTCGGGAGCACCCGGCGGCGGCGGGTAGGCACCGCGCCGCTGCAGTACGTCGGGGCGATTCACGCCGGCGGCGATGACGCGAATCAGCGCTTCGCCCGCGCCCGGCTGCGGGCGCGGACGCTCGCACGCGCGCAAAACCTCCGGGCCGCCGGGCGCGGCGATCTCGATCGCTTTCATCGGCGGCCGGCTACACCTGCGGCGCCGGCTGCGGCGTCTGCGCGGCGGGCTGCGCGGCCTGCGGCGCCTGTCCCTCGGCGACCGCCTTCATCGACAGCCGCACGCGGCCCTTTTCGTCGGCCTCGATCACCTTGACCTTCACCGTCTGGCCTTCTTTGAGGTAATCGCTGACCTGATTGACCCGTTCGCTGGCGATCTGCGAAATGTGCAGCAGGCCGTCGCGCCCCGGCAGAATCTGCACGATCGCGCCGAAGTCGAGCAGCCGCAGCACCGTGCCCTCGTAGATCTTGCCGACCTCCACTTCGGCGGTGATCTCCTCGATGCGGCGTTGCGCTTCGCGCCCCTTGTCCAGATCGACGCTGGCGATGATCACCGTGCCGTCGTCTTCGATGTCGATCTGCGTGCCGGTCTCCTCGGTGATCGCGCGGATCACCGCCCCGCCTTTGCCGATGACGTCGCGGATCTTCTCCGGGTTGATCTTCATCTTGATCAGCCGCGGCGCGAACGCCGACAGCTCGCCGCGCGCGCCGGCCATCGCCTCCTGCATCTTGGCCAGGATCTGCATGCGGCCTTCGCGCGCCTGCAGCAGCGCCGCCCACATGATCTCCTTGGTGATGCCCTCGATCTTGATGTCCATCTGCAGCGCGGTGACACCGTCCACCGTCCCGGCGACCTTGAAATCCATGTCGCCCAAGTGATCCTCGTCGCCGAGGATGTCGGTCAGCACCGCGAACTTGTTGCCTTCCTTGATCAGCCCCATCGCCACGCCGGCCACGTGCGCTTTGAGCGGCACGCCGGCGTCCATCAGCGCCAGGCAGCCGCCACACACCGAGGCCATCGACGACGAGCCGTTACTCTCGGTGATCTCCGACACCACGCGCAGCGAATACTGGAACTCTTCGTAGCTCGGCAGCACCGGATTGAGCGCCCGCTTGGCGAGCCGCCCGTGGCCGATCTCGCGCCGCTTCGGCGCGCCGACGCGGCCGGTCTCGCCGGTGGCGAACGGCGGCATGTTGTAGTGGAGCATGAAGCGCTCGCGGTATTCGCCCATCAGCGCGTCGATGATCTGCTCGTCCTGCTTGGTGCCGAGCGTGGCGGTCACCAGCGCCTGCGTCTCGCCGCGCGTGAAGAGCGCCGAGCCGTGCGTGCGCGGCAGCACGCCCAGGCGGATCGCGATCGGCCGCACCGTGCGCGTGTCGCGACCGTCGATGCGCGGCTCGCCGTCGAGGATCTGGCTGCGCACGATCTTGGCCTGCAGGTCGAACATGATGCCGTCGATCTCGTTGCCGTCCGGCAGCGGCTGGCCGGTTGCGGCCGCCTCTTCCTCGAGCTTCGCCCACAGGTGGCTGTACGTTTCTTCGATCTTCTGCGAGCGCGCCTGCTTGCTGCGGATCTGGTAGGCCGCGCGCAGGTCGGCGCCGGCGATGCCGATCACCTTGGCGATCAGCGCCTCGTTCTTCGCCGGCGGCTGCCAGTTCCAGGCCGGCTTGCCCGCGTCGCGCACCAGTTCATGGATCGCGTTGATCGCGGCTTGCATCTGGTCGTGACCGAACACGACCGCGCCCAGCATCACGTCCTCGGGCAACTGCTCGGCCTCGGATTCGACCATCAGCACCGCGCGCTCGGTGCCTGCGACGACGAGGGCGAGTGTGGTGGCCTTCAACTGAGTGGCGGTCGGGTTCAGCACGTACGCGCCGGCCAGATATCCGACAGGGCA
>JAKANT010000339.1 GCA_021823635.1 Pseudomonadota bacterium | reverse complement strand
CCCTCATCCCCGGCCCGCCGGCCGCCGCTCTCCGATGAACGAACTCGAACGACAACTCCACTATCCGCTGGCCGACCGACTGCGCGAGGGCGGCGGCACGATCGAGCTGGCGCCCGGCGTGCGCTGGGTGCGCATGGCCCTGCCCTTCGCGCTCGATCACATCAACCTGTGGCTGCTGGACGACGAGATCGACGGCGTGCAAGGCTTCACGGCGATCGACTGCGGCATCGCCAGCGATGCCACGCGCGCCGCCTGGGAGCGCCTGTTCGACACGGTCTTCGCGGGCCGGCCCCTGCTGCGCGTGATCGCCACGCACTTCCATCCTGATCACCTGGGCTGCGCCGCCTGGCTCGCCGCGGGCGGCGACAAGCGGCGCTTCAGCGCACCGCTTTGGATGACGCTGGGCGAATACGCGTTCGGCAAGTTCCTCAGCGCGGCGCATGGCGAGGAGCGCGGCGCCGCCGCCGCCGATCACTTCCGCGCCCACGGCGTGACCGACGAACAGACCCTGGACAAGGTGCGCGCGCGCGCCGCGGTCCACTACCCGAGCCTGGTGCCGGCGGTGCCGGAATCGTTTCGCCGCATCATGGACGGCGACGAAATCGCGATCGGGCCGCACGGGGCAAAACGGATTTTTCGCGTCATCGTCGGCTACGGCCATGCGCCGGAGCACGCCTCGCTTTATTGCGAGGCCGCCGGCGGCGAGTCGGCGCTGCTGGTGTCGGGCGACATGGTGCTGCCGCGCATCTCGACCAACGTCAGCGTGTTCGAGATCGAGCCTGAGGCCAATCCGCTGCCGCGCTACCTGCGTTCGCTCGACCATTACCTGATGCTGTCCGCCGACACGCTGGTGCTGCCCTCGCACGGCAAGCCGTTCGTCGGCCTGCACAAGATCGTCGCCCAGCAGCACGCGCATCACGCGGCGCGGCTGGCCGAGGTGCTGGCCGCGTGCGAGCAGCCGCGCAGCGCGGCCGAGATCCTGCCGCTGCTGTTCCGGCGCGAGCTCGATCTGCACCAGACCACGTTCGCGCTCGGCGAATCGCTGGCGCACCTGCACGCGCTTTGGTTCGAAGGTCGGCTGGCGCGCACGCGCGGCGCCGACGGCGTCTATCGCTTCCAGCGCGCCGCACGGCCGTGAAACGCAAGCCGCGCACGATCCTGGCGACCGGCGGGCGCGACCGCGCCGCCAGCTTCGGCTACGTCAACCCGCCATTGGTACGCGGCTCCACCGTACTGCACGACGACGTCGCCGACCTGCGCCGCCGCGTGCGCCGGCGCAACGCCGGCGACGACGCCGCGCCGCGCAGCTACGCGATCTACGGCACGCCGACGCACGACGCGCTGTACGAAGCGCTGAACGAACTGGAAGGCGGCTTCCGTTCGTGGGCCGTGCCGTCGGGACTGACCGCGTGCACGATCGCTATCTTGGCGTTCGTCCGCCAGGGCGACCACGTGCTGGTGCCGGATTCGGTGTACTGGCCGACGCGCCGTTTCTGCCGCGACGTGTTGCCGCGCTACGGTGTGCAGACCACGTTTTACGACCCGCGCATCGGCGCCGAGATCGAGCGGCTTTTCACACCCACCACGCGCGTGCTGTTTCTCGAGTCGCCCGGGTCGCTCACGTTCGAGATGCAGGACGTGCCGCTGCTGGCGCAGGTGGCGCGCGCACGCGACGCCTTCAGCGTGATCGACAACACCTGGGCCACGCCGTTGTACTTCCAGCCGCTGCGCGTCGGCGTCGACGTCTCGGTGCACGCGGCGACCAAGTACATCGGCGGCCATTCGGACCTTCTGCTGGGCACGATCACCAGCAACGAACGCGCCTGGCCGGCGCTGCGCGAGGCGTTGCACGCCTTCGGCCTGACCGCCAGCCCGGACGACTGTTGGCTGGCGCTGCGCGGGCTGCGCACGCTCGCCGCGCGGCTGCCGCTGCACCGCGCGAACGCCGAGCGTCTGATCGGCTGGCTGCGCGCGCAGCCGGAAGTCGAACGGGTGCTTTATCCGGCGCTCGCCGACGATCCGGGCCATGCGCTGTGGCGCCGCGACATGAGCGGCGCGCCCGGGCTGTTCGGTGTGGCGCTGCGGCCCGAGATCGGCGAAGCGAAGCTGCATGCGTTGATCGACGGCCTGCGGCTGTTCGGGCTGGGCGCGTCGTGGGGCGGCTACGAAAGCCTGATCATCCCGGCCAATCCGGAGCGCACGGTGGCGCCGCCACCGTGCCAGGGGCCGCTGTTTCGCATCCACGCGGGGCTGGAAGACGCCGATGATCTGATCGCGGATCTCGAAGCGGGCTTCGCGCGGCTGCGCGCTTGAACCTCGCGGCGTCGCGTGCGTGCGGGCCGTCTCGCCTGCGGCACTGCGCCGATGATGCTGACACCGTTGGAAGCCGGCCTGATCGAGCGCGCGGCGCGCGCCTTGCGCGCAACGGCTTTGCGCGAAATGCGCGTGTTCGGCAGCCGCGCACGCGGGCGGGCGCGGTCCGATTCGGACTTCGATGTCGCCGCACTGTTCGCCGGTCCGTTCGATGCCGCCGTTGCGCGCCAGGTCGCGGCGCTCGAAGCCGAACTTCGCTCTCAGGCGCCGGTGCAGATCGTCCCGCTTTTCGACGCCGAACCGCCCTCGCTGTTGCGCGCTGCGGTCGCGCGTGAAGGGATCACCGTATATGGACGCGAACCTCGTCTGGCGGCGGCCCGGCCGTGGCGCTGTGGCGTGGCGTCGCCAGCATTTGGGGCATCGATTTTCACGGCGCAGGCCACGGCCTTGAAACGGCGATCAGGTCCGCCTCGGCTTGCGCGGCCGCTTCGCCATCAGCCGGTCGAACAGCGGGTTGGGCAGCACGCGCAGCAGCTTGGCGACGAGCGCCATCTGCCACGGAATCACGGTGTAGCTGCGCTGTCGCTCGATCGCGCGCCGCGCGGCGCGCGCGAAGGCGTCGGCCTCCATCAGGAACGGCATCCGGTACGGATTGCGTGCGGTCATGGGCGTGCGCACGAAACCGGGCGCGATGGTCAGGACGCGGATGCCGGCGGGCGCGAGTTCCACGCGCACGCTCTCGAGGTAGGCGATCGCGGCCGCCTTCGAAGCGCAGTAGGCGCCGGAGCCGGGCAGGCCGCGTATGCCGGCCACGCTGGCGATGCCGACGAGGGTGCCGCGCCCGCGCGCCCGCATCGGCGCGATGAACGGAGGAAACGTGTGCGCGATTCCCAGCACGTTGGTCTCGAGCTGCTCTCGGAACGCCTCGAGGTCTTCGTA
>JAKANT010000338.1 GCA_021823635.1 Pseudomonadota bacterium | reverse complement strand
GTGCGGGCGGATGACGTCGCCGCCGGCGAACACCCCGCGCTGTCAGGCGACCTGATAGTTGCGGTCGGCCGACACCGCGCCCTTGCCGTTGTCGAACACCTCCAGGCCGGTGAAGTCCACCGCCTGGCCGATCGCCGACACGATCAGATCGGCTGGAATGTCGTGCTCGGTGCCTTCCTTGACCTTGATCTCGAGACGGCCACCGACCATCTTCGCCTCGCACTCGGCCACCCGCAGCGCAGTGGCGGAGCCGTCCGGCCCGCGCACGATGCCCACCGGCGCCAGGCTGCCACGGATGTCGATACCCTCGGCGAGCGCCTGTTCGACCTCGTGTTTGTTGGCCTGCATCTTGTCGACCGGAAAAACGGTCGTCAGCACGACCTCCGCGCCCTGCTTGACCGAGATTTCCGCCACGTCGTGCGCCATGTGGCCGGCGATCGCGGCCTGGAAATCGGTGGGCTTGGCGTGTTCGATCGCGCCGAGGCGCCGCGCGACGGTGGCGACGTCGATCGAGGTGTCGCCACCTCCCACCACCACCACGCGCTTGCCAACGTAGCGCAGCCGGCCGTCGTTGAACGCGCGCAGGAAGGCGGTGGCGGTGACCACGTTCGGCGCCGCCGCGTCCTTGACCGGCAACGCACGTCCCGCCTGCGCGCCCATGCCAAGGAAGATCGCGTCGAAATCGCGCTTGAGTTCGTCGAGCGTGACGTCGGTGCCGACGCGGCATTTCAGCCGCGTCTGCACGCCCAGCTCCAGGATGCGGTTGATCTCCGCGTCGAGCACCTGCCGCGGCGTGCGAAAGCCCGGAATGCCGTAGCGCATCATCCCGCCAAGCTGCTCGTGCTCGTCGAAGATCGTGACGTCGTGGCCGCGCAGCGCGAGCTGGTACGCGCACGACAGCCCGGCCGGCCCGCCGCCGATCACCGCCACCTTCTTGCCGGTCTTCTTCTCCGGCGCGACAAACTTCAGCCCTTTTTCGTTCGCCCATTCGCCGAGGTAGTGCTCGACCGAATTGATGCCGACGTGGTCCTCGACCTCGTTGCGGTTGCAGCCGGTCTCGCACGGCGCCGGGCAGACGCGACCCATCACCGACGGAAAGGGATTGGCCTGCGTCAGGCGCCGCCAGGCGTACTCCTGCCACGTCATCTTCGGCTTGCCGTCCGGGCCGAGCGGCGGCTTCTCGACGCCGCGCACGATGTTCAGGTAGCCGCGGATGTCCTCGCCCGAGGGGCAGCTTCCCTGGCAAGGGGGCGTGGACTGGATGTAGGTCGGGCACTTGTGCGATTCGTCGGCGACGAAGATCTTCGCGTGCCAATCCTTCCACTTGTGGTCGCCGTCCTTGAAGCGGCGGAAAGTGAGCGGCACCGCCGCGCTTTGCGTATTGCCGGACATTGGTCTACTCCTTCGCTCCGAGGCGGATCGCCGTGCTCACCAGCTGGTGCACACCGCCGACCATGTTCATCTTGAATCCGTAGTACGGCAAAACTTTCGTGAACTGCGCCTTGCAGATGGCGCAGATCGTGGCCATGAAATTGACACCGTGCTGCTGCTGCACTTGCTTCAGCGCCTCCATGCGCGGCAGCGCACCCTTCACCCGCAGGTCGAGCAGCTCGTCGGTCAGCAGGCCACCGCCGCCGCCGCAGCAGAACGTTCTCTCGTGCGTGGTCTCGGGCGCCATCTCGACGTATTTGTTGGCGACCGCGCGGATGATCGCGCGCGGGATCTCGAACTGGCCGCCCGGGCGGTCGCCCATGCGCGAGGCGCGCGCCACGTTGCACGAGTCGTGGAACGTGATCACTCGGTGGTCGTTCTTCTCCTTGTCGAACTGCAACGCACCGCGCTGGATCAGATCCCAGGTGACCTCGCAGATGTGCGACGGTTGGCGGTAGCGGTGATCGAGCTGCTTTTGCAGCTGGCGCGCGAACGGGTCGTCGCCGCCGGCGCCGATGCCGGCCAGCGTATTCCAGAAGCTGTAGGCGACGCGCCAGGCATGCCCACATTCGCCGACCACGATGCGCTTGACGCCCAGTTCGAGCGCCGCCTCGCGGATGCGCAGCGCGATCGTGCGCAACTGCTCGTAGTTGCCGATGAACAGGCCGAAGTTGCCGGCCTCCGAAGCGTGCGACGACAGCGTCCAGCGGATGCCGGCGGCGTGAAACACCTTCGCGTAGCCGATCAGACTCTCGACGTGCGGCTCGGCGAAGAAATCCGCCGACGGCGTCACCAGCAAGACCTCCGCCCCCTTTTCGTCGATCGGGAAGCGCACGTCCACACCGGTGTCTTCCTTGACGTCCTCCTCCAACCCGGCCAGCGTGTCCTGCAACGCCGGCCCCGGCAGGCCGAGGTTGTTACCGATCCTGTGGACCTTGCCGATGATCTCGTTGGTGTACTTCTGCCCGTAGCCGATGTAGTCGAGGATCTCCTTGGCCGCCATCGTCACTTCGGCGGTATCGATGCCGTACGGGCAGAACACCGAGCAGCGGCGGCACTCCGAGCATTGGTTGTAGTACGTGTACCAGTCGTCGAGCACCTCGCGCGTCAGCTCGCGCGCGCCGACCAGCTTGGGGAACAGCTTGCCGGCGAGCGTGAAGTGGCGCCGATAGACGGCGCGCATCAGCTCCTGGCGCGCCACCGGCATGTTCTTCGGGTCGCCGGTGCCGATGAAGTAGTGGCACTTGTCGGTGCACGCACCGCAGTGCACGCAGGCGTCCATGAACACCTTCAGCGACCGGTACTTGGACAACAGCGTGCCCATGTGGGCGATCGCGCGGTCGTGCCAGTCCTGCGGCAACTCGCCCGGGAACCCGATCGCCTGCTGGATCTTGTCGCTGGCGACGAACGGGCGCGACTTCTCCATCGCGCCGGGCACAAGCGGCGGCGGCTCCTGCGGAAATTCGCGTAGCGGCGGAGCGACGACGTCGGCCATCGCTGCCCCTTAACGCCGTTCCAGTTGCGCCGCCCACGGCGCCACGTGCCGTGATTCACGCGGATCGTCCACCTGCACGCGCGTCGGCGAGAAGAAAACCCCCGGTGCGTGCAGAAGCTTGGAAAACGGAAACACGATCATCAGGACCGCCACCAGCAGCAGGTGCACGTACAGCAGCGGATCGGCCGGCAGCGGCTGCCAATCGAACCGCATCAGCCCGAGGAAGAATGCCTTGACCGCGACGATGTCGGTATGCGCCACGAACTTCATGCCGAGGCCGCTCGCGGCGATGGCGACCAGCAGCGCCAGCATCAGATAGTCGGACGGA
>JAKANT010000337.1 GCA_021823635.1 Pseudomonadota bacterium | reverse complement strand
GCCCCCGCGCGTGCGCCGCGACGCCGCCCGCGAGATGGCGCGGGTGCTGAAGCCGGGTGGCGTGCTGGTGTTCGCGGACTCGCTGCAGACCGGCGACGCGCCCGATCTCGACCAGATGCTGGAATATTTCCCGATCGGCTTTCACGAGCCGTTCTACGGCTCGTATCAGGACGAAGACCTTGCGGCGCTGTTCGCAGAGGCGGGGCTCGCGCTCGAGACGAGCGAACTCGCCTTCCTCACCAAAGTGATGCGGTTCAGACGCGCGTCTTAGGCGGACTTAAGCTTCAGCTCCGCGCCCGGCGGTAGCTGTTTGCGCAAGTCGTCGGCCGCTGCCTTCAGCTCGCGGCCGACCTCGACGATGTTGGCGTCCTGCGCCTTGAACACCCACACGCCGACGGCCGGCTGGCCGTTGATGCGCGTGATCGATTGCCGCTCGCGTTCGGCGTCGGCGACGGCCGCGACCTGCCCCAGCAGGATCGGCGCACCGTTCTTGCGCGCGACCACGAGCTTGGCGAACTCCACCGGCGTCGCCATCCGCCCGTCGACGCGCACGATCGCCTCGAGCGTATCGCTGGCGATCGTCCCCACCGGCACGCTGACGTTGGCGGCACGCAGCGCGGCGACCACGTGATCGACGGTCAGTCCGTACGCGGTCAGCCGCACCGGATCGACGCGCACCTGGATCTGGCGCGTCACGGTGCCGCCGAGCGCGACGCGCCCCACGCCGTTGATGCGCTCGAACGCCTTGCTCACCACCTGCTCGGCCAGCGTGGTCAGCTGCCGCTGCGTCAGCGTTGCGCCCGACAGCACGAATGAGGCGACCGGCTGGTCGTTTTCGCTGCCGCCGCGCTGCACCACCGGGTCCTTCGCATCGCGCGGAAAGGCGGCGCGGATCTGGGCCAGCTTGTCGCGCACTTCCTGCGTCGCACGCGCGATGTCGACGTCGAGCCGGAACTCGACCCACGTCAGCGAGCGGCCTTCGTCGGCGCGCGACAGAATGCGTTTCACCCCGGCCACCGTATTGACCGCATTCTCGATCGGCTTGGTCAGGTCGTTTTCCACCTGCTCCGGCGAGGCGCCTGGATAGGACACCCAGATCTGCACCGCAGGCGGCGCGACGTCCGGCATCGGTTCCACACCGAGCCGGGCGTACGAGAACAGCCCGAGCACGGCGAGCGCCACCATCACCATGGTCGCGAACACCGGGTGATGGATCGAAACGCGGGTGATCCACATCGCGCGCCCCGCTCAGTGCACGGCCGGCACCGACGCCGGCGGCGCGCCTTTCTCGCCGCCCTTGGTTGCGGCCGCCGTGTCGGCCACGACCTTGGCGGCCAACCCCTCGCGCAGGTTGTCGAACCTGGTCGCGAGCACCCGATCGGCGGGCGTCAGGCCGTCGACGATCTCGACCCATCGCGCGCGTTCGTCGCGTCGGCCGACGACGACGGCCCGTTTCGCCAGCCGGCCGTCGGCGATCACCCAGACGACGTTCTGTCCGCCTTCGTTCTGCACCGCCGCGATCGGCAGCGCCGGCACCTGCTGGTCCTTCCCGACGCGCAGGTGCACGCGCGCGAACATGCCGGCACGCAGCAGCCGCTGCTCGTTGGCCAGACCGACGTAGACATGGATTGCGCGCGATCCCGGCTCGGCGGCGGGGTTGATGCGCTCGACGCGGCCGCCGAAGCGGCGCTCGGGCAAGCCTTCGATTTCGACCTCGGCCGGCGCACCGGCTGTGATCAGCGCCACGTCTGCCACCGGCGCCTGCGCCTGTACCTCCAGCCGCGTCAGATCGACGATCGACAAAAGCGGCGCGTCGAATGCCACCTTCTCGCCCGGCTGCACGAAACGCTTGGCGACTGAGCCGGCGATCGGCGCGCGCACGACGGCGTCCGCGAGCAGCAACTGCGTCTGCGCCAGCTGTGCCTGCGCCGCCTCGACGGCGGCCAACTGCGCACGATATGCGCTGTCGGCGGTGTCGAACGCGTTCTGCGAGATGAAGTTCTGCTTGACCAGGTGGGCGTTGGCCGCGCGCGTGCGTTCGATCTGCGCCAGTTGCGCGCGTGCCGATTCGAGCGCGGCCGCGCGCTCCGCGAGTTGCATCTTCAATTGCGCCGTGTCGAACTCGGCAACCACCTGTCCGGCTTGCACCCGATCGCCTTCGCGCACCGCCACGCGCCGCACTTCGGCCGAGAGCTTCGAACGCACGACCGCCTGCGACACGGCCTGCACGGTACCGGGCAACACGAGCTCCTGCACCCGGATGCGCGGCGCCAGCGTCGCCAGGTCGCGCGCTGCGAACTCCAGCGGCGGCTGCTCCTTCTTTTCCGCCGACCGCGCCTGCGACCTGGCCAAGCCGTTCACCACTGCCGCGCCGACACCCACTGCCAGCACGACGCCCAGCGCGGCCAGGCCCCACTTTGTTCGTCTTGTCATCGCTCCCCCCTCGGCCGGCTGCCGCATCGACGGTCGCGGCGCGCCGTCGGACGCGCCAGGGCTCGGCGCTTGGCCGGTGGGCCGGCGTCGGGCAAACCGAACCGATTTTCAAAAAAACGGCACGCATTATCGGCGCGCGCATTGCGCGCGGCGCCTGCGCTGCAACGAACTGCAGCAACGCGCGATGGATACCGGTTCGCAGACGACGGAATGCAACCCCCGCCGTCGGCGCCGCGGCGCGGCTCAGTCTTCCAGTCCGAGTTCCTGGATCTTGCGCGTGATGGTGTTGCGCCCGACCCCCAGTTTGGTGGCCGCTTCGATGCGGCGGCCGTGCGTGATGCGCAGCGCGGTACGAATGACGGCGGCTTCGAAGTCGCGCGCCAGCACGTTCATGACGTCGCTTTCGCCCGACCGCAAGCGGCGTTCGACCTCAGCCACCAGCACGGCGAGCCAGTCGCCAGCCACGCCCGAGGTCGCGACGACAGCAGCGTTGGCGGGCGCCGCGTTCGCAGCGGGCGCGGGCGGCGCTTCGGCTTCGCGGCGGATCTCCAGCGGCAGGTCTTCGACCTTGACCACCTGCGCCGGCGCCAGCACCGTGAGCCAATGGCATAGGTTCTCGAGCTGGCGCACGTTGCCCGGAAACGGCAACTGCTGGATGAACTTCAATGCTTCGGGCGACAGGCGCTTCGGTTCGACGCCCAACTCGCGCGCGCTCTTGGCGAGGAAGTGCCGCGCAAGTAGTGGGATGTCTTCGCGCCGCTCGCGCAAGGGCGGCAGCCTGAGCCGTATCACGTTCAGGCGGTGATACAGGTCTTCGCGGAACAGGCCCTGA
>JAKANT010000336.1 GCA_021823635.1 Pseudomonadota bacterium | reverse complement strand
GTGATCGAGCGCCACACGCCGTCGAAAGGTGCGGCCGCGCGCGCGAAAGCCATCGAGTGGCTTCGGCGGGTGGGGCTGCCGGAACCCGAGCGGCGCATCGACGACTATCCGTTCCAGCTTTCGGGCGGACAGAAGCAGCGCGTGATGATCGCGATCGCGCTCGCCGCCGAGCCCGACGTCGTGATCGCGGATGAGCCGACCACGGCGCTCGACGTGACGATCCAAAAACAGATCCTCGACCTGCTGCGAGAGCTGCAACGCCAGCAGGGCCTGGCGCTACTGCTGATCACGCACGACTTGGGCATCGTCGCGCAGATGGCGCACCGCATCGCGCTGATGTACGCGGGCGAAGTGGTCGAAGTGGCCGAAACCTCCGAGTTCCTCGCCCGGCCGCTGCATCCGTACGCGCGATTGCTGCTCGCCGCGTTGCCGGACACCGGCAAGCGCGGCCAGCCGCTGGCGGCGATCCCTGGCACCGTGCCGCGGCTCGATCGGCCGTTCGCCGGCTGCCGTTTCGCCGAGCGCTGCCCGCAGGCGATGGATCGATGCAAAGTCGCGCCGCCCGCGTTGGTTACGGCGTTCGTCGGCCATGCGGTCCGCTGCGTGCTGTACGACGGGGCGCCCGCGCCGGCCGCACAAGAGGGCACGGCCGAGGCGGCGCGCGTTTCCATCGTGACCCCGCACCCACGCCCCGAGGCCCCGCCGGGTCGAGGCAGTGACGAGCGGCGAGCGCTGCTCGAGGTCCGTGACTACAAAGTCCACTTCCCGATCCGCCGCGGGCTGCTCAAGCGCACGGTCGGCTACGTGCGCGCGGTCGACGGCATTTCGTTTTCGCTCGCCGCCGGCCGCACGCTCGCCCTGGTCGGCGAATCCGGCTGCGGCAAGACGACTACCGGCAAGGCGCTGCTGCAGCTTTTGCGCGGCGTGGCGCGCATCGAAGGCGAGGCACTGCTGGACGGCCAGCCGCTGGCGGCGCTGGAGGGCGAGGCGCTGCGCGAAGTGCGCCGCAAGGCGCAGATCATCTTCCAGGATCCGTTCGCGTCGCTCAATCCGCGCCTGCGCGTGGGGCAGATCCTGGAAGAGGGCGTCGAGTCGCTGCGCCCCGAGATCGACGCCGCGGAACGGCGGCGCCGTGTGGCCGCGCTACTGGACAAGGTGGGCCTGCGTCCCGAATCGATCGACCGCTTTCCGCACGAATTTTCCGGCGGCCAGCGCCAGCGCATCGCCATCGCGCGCGCGCTCGCGGTGGAGCCGAAGCTCATCGTCTGCGACGAGCCGACCTCCGCGCTCGACGTGTCGGTGCAGGCGCAGATCCTGAATTTGCTCGCGCAACTGCAACGCGAAATCGGCGTGGCGTATCTGTTCATCACGCACAACTTCGGCGTCGTCGAGTACCTGGCGCACGACGTCGCGGTGATGCAGGCCGGCAGGATCGTCGAGGCGGGTGCGGCAGAGCAGGTGCTGGAACGTCCGCAGCACCAGTACACGAAGACGCTGCTGGCGGCGGTGCCGCGACTAAAGCGGATGGCATGAGCGGCAGGCCCCGCGTGGCGCGTGCGCTAAGCGAAGCGCGCGGCCATTGATCTAGAGGGTGCCCTATGGCGGGCGCGTAAAGCAACTTCGTTCGCTCGCGCGAGCGGCATAAATGTCGTTGTTACCAAAAATACAACGAAGTGCAGCGGGCAGATGACGTGAATGTTGCATTCCGTGATTCAGGATCCCCAAAATGCCCCCCACGCAGAGTCGGCGCAACGTGAACTTCAGCATTTGCTGTTTGGCGGCCAGACTCGGACTCGGGAAACCTTTTTTGGAGTAAAGGCATGTTCAAGCTAAAGCCAAGTCTAGGAAGCCTTGCGCTTGCCTATGGAGGGTTGCTGATGCCGCTTGCGATGGCGCCTACGGCCGGGGCGCAACAGCAGGCCGCGGCGGCGCAGCAACTAGAACGCATCGAGGTCACGGGAACGAACATCAAGCGAACCGACGTGGAAGGTTCGTTGCCGGTAACCATCATTACTCGAGAAGAACTCGAGCGCTCCGGCAAAACAACCTTGACCGAAGTGCTTACCTCGCTGACGGTGGTGAGTTCGGGGACTTTTACGGAAACACTCGGCAGCGGCAACAGTTTCGCGCCTGCTACCGCTGCGATTTCACTTCGTGGTCTTGGCGTTAATACGGTGCTCGTTCTGCTGAATGGGCGCCGCATCGCCAACTACGGCTTCGCCCAGAACATATCGGAAGCCTTTGTCGACTTGAATTCCATCCCGCTGACGGCTATCGAGCGAGTCGAAATACTCAAGGACGGCGCTTCCGCCGTTTACGGCTCCGATGCAATCGCCGGGGTGGTCAACGTGATTCTGCGCAAAGATTTTCGCGGGGTCGAAGTGAGCGCCTTGGCGGGCACGACGCAGCAGGGCGGCGGCACCGAATATCGGGTTTCGCTCGCCGGCGGCCTCGGTTCGCTCGGCACCGATCGGTACAACGTGATGGCGGTGCTCGACTACTTCAATCGCGAGCAAATTAAGGCGACCGACCGCACCTTCAGTCGGTCGGCGAACCAGGAACCGCGCGGCGGCTTCGACCAGCGCTCGCCGTCTGGCAACCCCGGCGCGGCTATCGTCGGGGGGGTGGCGCAGCCTTTTCCGAACTGCCCGCCCGGTAACATCGTGCCTGATCCTTCTGTTCCCGGTAATACCTGCGCCTACGATTTCGCGCCGGACAACTGGCTGCTGCCGAAGACCGAGCGGCTGGGTCTGCTGCTGCGGGGTGTCTACGAATTTCTCCCGGGCGCGCAGGCGTTCGCTGAGCTCGGCTTCAACCGAAACGTCACCAACCAATCCGCAGCTCCGACACCGGGCGCATGGACACTGCCTGCCGCAAGCCCGTACAACCCGTACGGCGTGAGTGCACTGGTGCGTTACCGGTTGGTGGAAGCCGGGCCGCGTCTGAATGAGATCACCAGCGATTCTTCGCGCGTCGTGATGGGCGTGCGTGGCGAAGCAGGTGGTTGGGACGTGGAGGGCGCGGTCAACTATTCGCGCAATGAGGTCGTCAACCGGGGGCGAAATTACATCGACAACCGCAACATCACGCGCGCATTCGCGGGCACCGGGATCTTGGTGACGAATCCCGATGGCAGCCAGACGGCCGGCAACTTCGTGCCCGGTCTCGGCCCCGGAACTTGGTACAACCCGTTCAACCCTGGCTCGAATCCGCAAGCGCTGATTGACGCGTTGAAGGTGACTCCGAAGCGTGCCGGCGACAGAGATCGGA
>JAKANT010000335.1 GCA_021823635.1 Pseudomonadota bacterium | reverse complement strand
TGGGATACGCTGATCTTCGATCTGTTTGGAATCGCGCCCGCCTCCCGCGCGCCGCGCTTTGCCGAAGCGTTGAACAGAGTTCACCCGGCGGACCGGCTGGCGGTCTTGCAAGCCTTTGAGCGGCTGCGCACCGACGCCGATGCCGCTTCTTACGAGTTTCGCGTCATCCGTCCCGACGGCAGCGAACGCCAGCTCGAGGCCCGCGGTCATGTGATTCGCGCCCCGGCCGGCTCGCGCCGAAGAGCCATCGGCATCGTGCGTGACGTCACGGAGACGCGGCGCGCACAAAGGGAGCGCGATGCGCTCGCCGAACGCATGCAGCTGATCGCGGAGTCGGTCGGCGTCGGCGTCTGGGACTGGGATCCGTCCTCCCATCAGTCGTCCTGGAACGAACAGATGTACGCGCTGTTCGGCCACCCGCGCGAGTGGTTCGCCGACCGCACCTGGCTGGACGCCGTGCATCCCGACGATCGGGCCGCGGCCGAGGCGGCCCTGAAGACGGCGCTGGCCGGCGGCGATCGCTTCGACTCCGAGTTCCGCGTGGTCTGGGCCGACGGCAGCGTGCACTGGATCGCCTCGCGCGGCCGCATCCAGCGCGACGCCGCGGGACGCGTGGCGCGCGCCATCGGCTTCAACATCGACATCACCGAGCGGCGGCGCGCCGAACAGGAGTCGCGCGAATTGCTCGAGCGGATGCGGCTGACCGCGAGCGCGGCCGGCATCGGCATGTGGGAGCTCGATCTCGCCACCGGCGAGATGCGCTGGGACGAGCAGACGTACCGGCTGGCCGGCCGCACGCCGGGCGAGCTCGGCGACCTGCGCACCTCGTGGACGCGCGTGATCCACCCGGACGACCTGCCGATGATGCGCGCCGCGCAGAGGCGTGCGCTCGCTGAGCTGCAGCCCCTCGATCTCGAACTGCGCATCCTATGGCCGACCGGCGAGCTGCGTTTTCTCGCGCTGCGGGCGCAGTTGCAGGTCGACGAACGCGGCCGGCCAATCAAACAGTTCGGCGTCGTGTTCGACGTCACCGAGCGCAGGCTGGCCGAAAGCGCGCTGCGCGCGAAGGAGACCGCCGAACGCGCCAACCAGGCCAAGACGGAGTTCCTGTCGCGCATGAGCCACGAGCTGCGCACGCCGTTGAACGCCATCCTCGGCTTCACGCAGATTCTGGAGCTCGATCAGCAGCATCCGCTGGCAGCGGCGCAGCGCGACCGCGTGCGCCACATCAAGGAGGCCGGCTGGCATCTGCTGGCGCTGATCGACGAGATCCTCGACCTTTCGCGCATCGAGTCCGGCAAGGCGAAGCTGGCGCTGGCGGCGGTGCCGTTGGCCGAAGTCATCGACGAGTGCGTGACGCTGGTCGCGCCCGACGCCGCCAAGCGCGGCATCGATATCACGGTGCAGCGCTCCGCCGACGTGCCGGCGGCGGCCTGGGCCGACCGCACGCGCTTGAAGCAAGTGCTGCTGAATCTGCTGTCGAACGCGGTCAAGTACAACCGCGAACGCGGCTCGGTGCGCGTCACGCTCGGCGCCGACGCCGACGGCAATGCGCTGATCGCGGTGCGCGATACCGGTCACGGCCTGTCGGCGCGGCAGATCGACCAGCTGTTCCAGCCGTTCAACCGCCTCGGATTGGAGTCGGCGCCGATCCAGGGCACGGGCATCGGGCTGGCGCTGTCGCTGAAACTGATCGAGCGGATGGGGGGGCGGCTCGAGGTGTCCAGCGAACTGCAGGTCGGCACCGAGTTTCGCGTCACGCTGCCGGCGGCCCGCGCCGGTGCTCACGAGCGTCACGCCGCGCCAGCGCCCGCGGCGGGCACGCCGCGGGGCGACGTGCGCGGCGGCGTGTTATACGTCGAGGACAATGCCGACAACGTGGCGATCGTCGAACAGATGCTGGCGCTGCGGCCGCAGGTCAAGCTCTTCGCTGCCGCCGACGGTGCGACGGCGCGAGTACTGGCCGCCGTGTGCCAGCCGGACCTGATATTGCTCGACATGCGCCTGCCGGATACCGACGGACTGACGCTGCTGCGCGAACTGCGCGCGCAGCCGGAGACGAGCCACATTCCGTGCGTAGCACTGTCGGCCAGTGCGCTGCCCGAAGACGTCGCCCAAGCGCGCCAACAAGGCTTCGTCGACTACTGGACCAAGCCGCTCGATGCCGCCCAGTTCCTGCGCGGCATCGACACCCTGCTCGCCGCCAGGTAACCGGAATGCCGCGCCTGTCCTGCATCGCGCCCGCTCAGGGACACCGGCGGCGCCGACGCGCGATGATCGAGAACGGACCACCGAAACATGCGTGACCAGAAGACCGTGACGGTACGCCGCGCCGACTACCGGCCGCCCGATTACCTGATCGACCGCATCGAGCTGACCTTCGATCTGGATGCCGCGGCCACGACGGTCGATAGCACGCTGACCGTGCGCCGCAACCCCGCTGGCAGCGGCGGACCGCTCGCGCTGGACGGCGAAGACCTGCGGCTGATCGACGTCGAACTGGACGGACGTCGGGTCGATTACCAAGTCGCCGGCGGCCGACTCGTGCTCGAGCGCGTACCGGAGCAGCCCTTCGAGCTGCGCATCCGCAGCGCCATCACGCCGGAGCGAAACACCGCGCTGTCCGGCCTGTTCGTCTCGCACGGCAACCTTTTCACGCAATGCGAAGCCGAGGGCTTTCGCCGCATCGCGTACTTCATCGACCGCCCGGACGTGATGGCGACGTATTCGGTGACGCTGCGCGCCGACCGCCGCCGCTACCCGGTGCTGCTATCGAACGGCAACCTGGTGGCGAGCGGCGACCTTCCGCAGGGTCGTCATTTCGCGCGCTGGGAGGATCCGTTTCCGAAGCCGTCGTATCTGTTCGCGTTGGTGGCCGGCAACTTCGTCTGCCACGAGCGGCGCGTACGCACGCGTTCCGGACGCGAGGTGCTGCTGCAGATCTGGGTCGATCCCGGCCACCTGGAGCGCACCGGCTACGCGATGCAAAGCCTGGAGCGCGCGATCCGCTGGGACGAAGAACGCTTCGGGCTGGAGCTGGACCTGGACCGCTACATGATCGTCGCCTCGCACGACTTCAACATGGGGGCGATGGAGAACAAGGGCCTGAACATCTTCAATGCCCGCTACGTGCTGGCCGATCCGGCCGTGGCCACCGACACCGACTACGCGCACATCGAGTCGGTCGTCGCCCACGAGTACTTCCACAACTGGACCGGCAACCGCGTCACCTGCCGCGACTGGTTCCAGCTGAGCCTCAAGGAAGGACTGA
>JAKANT010000334.1 GCA_021823635.1 Pseudomonadota bacterium | reverse complement strand
CGTCCGCGCTCGGCCACCATCGCCATCCAGAAAGTCGGCGGCGGCATCGTCGGCCTCTGACGCGCGTTGCATCGGCGCCGCAGCCGCGGGGGAAATAGCCCCCGGCGGCAGCGTGTGCCGTTAGCATCGCGCGCCGGAGACGCGCGCCTGCCGGATGCGATCGCTGCTCTTCCTGCCGCTGCTATTGCTTGCCGCCTGCGCGACGCCGCCGGCGCGGCTGCCCGTGGCCGCCGACGTGACGCCGTTTTCCGAGAGCCGGCCGGGGCGCATCCCGTACGGCTGGCACGCGCTGCCGCTGACGCGCACGAAGACGCCCACGGACTATGAGACTGCGTTCGACGCCGAGCGCGGGCGCGTGGTGGTGGTCGCGCGCGCCAAGCGCTCGGCGAGCGTGCTGAAACAGCGGCTCGACGTCGACCCCAGGACGCGGCCGTGGATCGTTTGGGAGTGGCGTGTGCCGCAGTTGATCGAGCACGCCGACAACACCGACCGACACGCCGAAGACTCGCCTGCGCGGCTGCTGCTGTTCTTCGACGGCGATCGCAGCACCTTGCCGGCGCACGAGCGGGCGGCGCTCGAGCTCGCGGAACTGGCGAGCGGCCGCCCGGTACCGTACGCGACGCTGATGTACATCTGGGAAAACCGACAGCCGGTCGGCACCGTCATCCCCAGTCCGTTTACCGCGCGCGTGCAGATGATCGTGGCCGCGTCGGGGCCCGAACGGCTCGGCCAGTGGAAGCGCTTCGAACGCGACTACGTCGCCGATTACCGCCGTGCGTTCGGTGCCGAGCCGGGCCGGCTGATCGGCGTGGCCATCCTCACGGACACCGACAACACCGGTGGGCGCGTCGAGGCGTTCTACGGCGACATTCGGCTTCTGAGCGCCGCGCCTTGAGCGGCGCCTGCGGCCGCCGGCCAGGCTTCCTTGCGCCGAGCCTGGCGCGCGGCGTTTGACCCTGCGCGGGGCTTTGTGCAACATCGCCGCCTCGCATTCCGATCCGAGGAGAGCAACGATGCGCATACTCCTGCTGGCGCTGGCGGCGTCGGCCGCCTTGACGATGGCGCCTGCGGTCTCGGGGAAAACCCTGCGCTGGGCCAGCCAGGGCGACATCCTGACGATGGATCCGCACGCACAGAACGAAGGGTTGAACAACACCGCATCGAGCTACGTATACGAACCGCTGATTACCTACAACGAGAAATTCGAGCTCGCGCCGGCGCTGGCGGTGGCGTGGAAGGCGGACACGCCGCTGATCTGGCGCTTCGAGCTGCGCAAGGGCGTCAAATTCCATGACGGCACGCCGTTCACCGCTGCCGACGCCGAGTTCTCGATCATGCGGGCGATGGCGCCGACCTCGAACTTCCGCGTCTACACCACCGGCATCGAGCGGGCGCGCGCGCTCGACGATCACACGCTGCTGATCGTGACCTCGGCGCCCAACCCGGTGCTGCTGCGTCAGTTGACCGAACTGCGCATCATGAGCAAAGCGTGGGCCGAGAAACACAACGTCACGCAGCCGCAGAACTTCGTGCAAAAAGAGGAGACCTACGCGGCGCGCCACGCCAATGGCACCGGCCCGTTCATGCTGAAGAGCCGCGAGGTCGACATCCGCACCGTGTTCGTCGAAAACCCGAACTGGTGGGGCAAGAGCACGAAGAAGGGCAACGTGACCGAGATCGTTTACACGCCGATCAAGTCCGAGGCCACGCGCACCGCGGCGCTGCTGTCCGGAGAGATCGACTTCGTGCTCGACCCCGCGCCGCAGGACATCGCGCGCCTGAAGGCGAACCCGAACATCAAGGTCGTGGAGGGCGCGGAGAACCGCACCATCTTCCTCGGCTTCGACCAGCACCGCGACGAGTTGCTGTATTCGGACGTGAAGGGCAAGAACCCGTTCAAGGATCTGCGCGTTCGGCAGGCGCTGTATCACGCGATCGACATCGAAGCGATCAAGCGCTCGGTGATGCGCGGCTCCTCCGATCCGACCGGCGCCATCATCCAGCGCGCCGTCAACGGCTGGACCGAAGAGGCGCACAAGCGGCTGCCGTACGACGAAAAGAAAGCGCGCGAACTGCTGGCCGCGGCCGGCTATCCGAACGGCTTCTCGTTCACGCTCGACTGCCCGAACAACCGCTACATCAACGACGAAGACATTTGCAAGGCGCTGGCCGCGATGTGGGCGCGCGTTGGCCTTAAGGTCAACGTCAACGCCATGCCGCGGGCGACCTATTTTCCGAAGATCCAGAAATACGACACCAGTGCGTACCTGCTCGGCTGGGGCGTGCCCACCTTCGATGCGCTGTACTCGCTGCAATCGCTCGCGCGCACGGTCGGTCAGGGAGGTGACGGCAACTTCAACCTCGGCCGCGTCAGCAACCCCGAGTTCGACAAGCTGGTCGACGCGATGAAAAGCGAGATCGACCAGAAGAAGCGCAACGATCTGATCGCCAAGGCGCTCGCCCTGCACAACCGGGAGGTGATGCACATCCCGCTGCACAATCAGGTCATCCCCTGGGCGATGCGCAAGAACGTCACCGTCGTGCACCGCGCTGACAACCGGCTCGAAGCGCGTTGGGTTCGCATCGACTGATGCGAACCCAACGAGCCGGTTGCGTCGAAGGCTAACTTTCGCGCAGCGAAAGTTAAGCGGGTGCGACGAAGCTCGCGCCCGCGGCCAAAAATACGCTCGCCGGCCGGCACGCCTCGGCTCGAACCGGGTGGCCGCGCAAACGGCCGGCAAGCACGGACGCGCGCATCCGCAACCGGTTCGCGAGCGGCGGGCGCCCCGCGCGACCGCTTACGTCCGCCCTGAGCGCTTGCGCCCGCCCGCAAGGAACAGCAGCGCGAAGCCGGTCAGCGCCAGCGTCGCAGCAGCGGGCTCGGGCACGGGGGCGACATAGCGGGCCATCACCGCGTCGCCCGCCGTCGTGAGGTAAGCGTGCAGCACGCCGGGAAGCAGCGACCAAGGCTCGCTCGCCGGCGCGCACGCGACGCCGAGCGCGCACTCGAGGCGCTGGCCGGTCAGAAAATTGAAGTAGACGTCGAACTGCACGCCGCTCGCGTTCTGCGTCACGCTGTAATCGTTGTCTGTCCCGGCAAGGATCAGGTAGCCGCCGTCGGCGAGCCGAGGCCCGATCGCGAGCCCCTCCCATTTCTCCGGCGAAAGGTTGCCCAGCTGCGGCAAGGTGTTCGCCGCCAGATTGATCCACGGCGCGGGCGATTTCGCCACCGGTGTGAAGCTCGCCCCGGGTGCGTCGAGGTCGATGCCGCTGA
>JAKANT010000333.1 GCA_021823635.1 Pseudomonadota bacterium | reverse complement strand
CCCGGCCTGCTGCTGCTCGACGAGCCGCTGTCGGCGCTCGACGCCAAGGTGCGCGAGCGGCTGCGCGGCGAGATTCGCCAGTTGCAGCAGCGCCTCGGCGTGACCACGATCCTGGTCACGCACGACCAGGAGGAGGCGCTGTCGATGGCCGATCGCGTCGTGGTGATGAACCAGGGGCGCATCGAACAGATCGGCACGCCGCAGGAGGTCTACGAGCGCCCGGCCACGCCGTTCGTGGCCGACTTCCTGGGCAAGGTCAACGTGCTGCGCGCAGTGTGCGTCGGCGACGGCCGCTATCGGGTCGGCCGCTGCGAACTGACGACACAGGCCAACGGCGTGCCGAACGGCGCGCAGGTGCGGCTGTATCTGCGACCGGAAGACCGTGTGCTGCCGGATTCCGGACCGGTCGAGTCGTTGCCGAACGCGTTGCGTGGCAGGGTCAAGCGCGTCGACTTCCTCGGCACCTACTGCCTGGCCGACGTCGAGGTCGAAGGCTTCGACGGCCAGCGCCTGCTGGTGTACTACTCGCTCAACCAGCTGCGCGAACTGGGCGTGCGCGAAGGCGCCGTCGTCCCGTTCGCGCTGCGCGGCGAACGCGTACGGGTGTTCGAGTCGGAGCGATGAATTCGGCCGCCGCCGCGTCCGGCCGCAGCGCGCGTTTCGAGCCGAGACTCTGGCTGGAGGCGCTGGCGGCGCGCGGCGGCATCGTGCTGCTGGCGTCGTCGCTCGCCGTCTTTCTGACGGTGCCGCTGGCGGCGATCCTGGTGCGCGCGCTGCAGGGGCGCGACGGCGGCTTCGCCGGGTTCGCCAACTTCATCCAATACGCGCGCACGCCCGGGTTGGCCGACACGTTGTTCAACACCTTGGCCTTCGCCGGCTTGACCACGCTGGTGACGGTGCCGTTGGCGTTCGTGTTCGCGTACGCGATGCAAAGGAGCTGCATCCCGGCGAAGGCGCTGTGGCGTGGCATCGCGTTGATTCCGATCCTCGCGCCGTCGCTGCTCGCGGCATTGTCGTTTCTGTACCTGTTCGGCAACCAGGGCTGGCTCAGGTTCATGCTCGGCTGGTTCGGTCTGAAGGAGATCTACGGCCTGCCGGGCATGGTGCTGTCGATGACGTTCGCTTCGTTTCCGCACGCGCTGATGATCCTGATGGCGGCGCTGGCGTTGGCCGACGCGCGGCTATACGAGGCGGCCGATGCACTCGGCACGAGCGCCGCACGCAAGTTCTTCACGATCACGCTGCCGGGCGCCAAATACGGCCTGGTGTCGGCGGCGATGGTGGTGTTCACGATGGCGGTATCCGAGTTCGGTGTGCCGAAAGTGATCGGCGGCAACACGAACGTGCTGGCGATCGAGGTGTACAAGCAGGTGGTCGGCCAGCAGAACTTTTCGCTCGGCGCGGTGGTGTCGATCGTGCTGCTGGTTCCGGCGCTGGTGGCGTTCCTGATCGACCGCGCGATGCAGGGCAGGCAAAGAGCGATGCTGTCGGCGCGCGCGGTGCCGTACTCGCCGCGGCCGGCCGCGTGGCGCGACCGGCTGCTGCTCGCCGCCGTCGTGCTGATGAGTGCGGCCATGCTGCTGGTGATGGGCATGGCGGTGTTCGGCTCCTTCGTCAGCTTCTGGCCGTACAACCTGGCGCCGACGCTGCGCCATTACGTCTACGGCTTCGCCGAAGCGGGGGTCGATCTCGCCTACCGCAACAGCCTGCTGATGGCGGCCTGGTGCGCCATCGCCGGCACGGCGGTCACCTTCGCGGGCGCCTACTGGCTGGAGAAGACGCGCGGTGCGGATGCGCTGCGCCCGGCGGTACGGCTGCAGGCGCTGGTGCCGATGGCGGTGCCGGGGCTGGTGCTCGGCATCGGCTACATCCTGTTCTTCAACCATCCGGACAATCCGTTGGGCTTCCTGTACGGCACGATGGCGATCCTGGTGATCTCGACCATCGTGCACTTCTATTCGTCCAGCCATCTGACCGCGGTCACGGCGCTCAAGCAACTGGACGGCGAATTCGAGGCCGTGTCGGCATCGCTGAAAGTGCCTTTTTACCGGACCTTCTGGCGCGTCACGGTGCCGGTGTGCCTGCCGGCCGTGCTCGACATCGCCCGTTACTACTTCGTCAACGCGATGACCACGATCTCGTGTGTCGTGTTCCTGTACTCGCCGCGCACGATCGTGGCCTCGGTGTCGATCCTGCACATGGACGAAGCCGGTGCGCTCGGTGCTGCCGCGGCGCTGGCCACGCTGATCGTCGCCACCTCGGCGGCGGTGACGGGGCTGTTCTTCCTTCTCGAAGGGTGGCTCGTGCGCCGCACGCAGGCGTGGCGGCGGGCCGCGCGCACGACGTGAGGCAAACGATGATCCGCGGCAACGATCCGATCCTGCTGACTCCCGGCCCGCTGACGACTTCGATCGCCACCAAGCAGGCGATGCTGCGCGACTGGGGCTCGTGGGACGCCGCCTTCAACCGCATCACGGCGTCGGTGTGCCGCGACCTGGTGGCGATCGTCGCGGGCGGCGACGATTACGTCTGCGTGCCGCTGCAGGGCAGCGGCACGTTCTCGGTCGAAGCGGCGCTCGGCAGCCTGGTGCCGCGCGGCGGCCGCGTGCTGGTGCCGAACAACGGCGCCTACTGCGCGCGCATCGTGAAGATCCTGAAGTACCTGAACCGCGCCTGCGTTGACCTGCCGCTGCCGGAAGACCGGCCGGCGACGGCGGCGGTCGTCGAGGCCGCGCTGGCGGCCGATGCCGCGATCACGCACGTGGCGCTCGTGCACTGCGAGACCGGCGCCGGCATCCTCAACGACCTGCCGGGCATCGCGCGCGTGTGCCGGCAGCGCAGCGTGGGGCTGATCGTCGATGCGATGAGCTCGTTTGCGGCGCTGCCGATCGACGTGGCCGAAACGCCGTTCGACGCGCTGATCGCCGCCAGCGGCAAGTGCCTCGAAGGCGTGCCCGGCATGGGTTTCGTGATCGTGAAGAAGACCGTGCTCGAAGCGAGCGCGGGCAACGCGCATTCGCTCGCGCTCGATCTGTACGACCAGTACGTCTACATGCAGAAGACGACGCAGTGGCGCTATACACCGCCGACGCACGTGGTGGCCGCGCTGCGCGCCGCTCTCGACCAGTTCAAGGAAGAGGGCGGGCAGCCGGCACGCGGCGCGCGCTACGCCGCCAACTGCGCGGCGCTGATCGAGGGCATGACGCGGCTGGGGTTTCGCCCCTTCCTGAAACCCGATGCGCAGGCGCCGATCATCGTGACGTTCCACGCGCCGGC
>JAKANT010000332.1 GCA_021823635.1 Pseudomonadota bacterium | reverse complement strand
GGGCGGCGCGCGTGGTGGTCGCCGCCGACAGCGACGAGATCGTCGCTGCGTGCGCGCGCCACGGCGTGGAGGCGATTGCGACGTCGCCCGCGCACGAGACGGGCACCGATCGCCTCGCCGAAGCCTGCGTCAAGCTCGGCTTGCCCGAGGAATCGATCGTCGTCAACGTGCAGGGCGACGAACCGCTGATCCCGGGCCAGGTGATCGCCGACGTGGCCGCGCATCTGGCGCAGCACGACGAGTGCGCGATTGCGACCGCCGCGCATCCGCTCACCGAGGCGGCAGAGTTCTTCGATCCGAACGTCGTCAAGGTCGTGCTCGATCGCGCGGGGCGCGCCCTTTATTTTTCGCGCGCACCGATTCCGTGGGCGCGCGACGCCTTCGCGGTCGAGCGCGCGGCGCTGTCGCCCGCGCTGCCCGCCTATCGCCACGTCGGGCTGTATGCCTACCGCGGCGCCTTCCTGCGCCGCTACCCGCAGCTGCAACGCGACGCGCTGGAGCGCAGCGAAAGCCTGGAGCAGCTGCGCGCGCTGGCGCACGGCTACCGGATCGCCGTGCTGACGCTGGCGCAGCCCTTGCCGCCCGGCGTCGACACGGCCGAGCAACTGGCTATCGCGCGCGCCGCGTACGCGCGCGAAAAGTAGACTGCGCCATCGCATCGGAACGAGGAGACGCGCATGAAACGACCGTTCGCCATCGTCGCCGCGCTGCTGCTGATCGCGGGCGGCGCGCAGGCCAAGACGCTGCGCTGGGCATCGCAGGGCGACCCGCAGACGGCCGACCCGTATTCGCAGAACGAGCTGCTGACCAACCTGTTTTCGCAGCAGGTGCACGACACGCTGGTGATGCGCGACAAGGAGCTGCGCATCGTGCCCGGGTTGGCGACGTCGTGGACGCAAAACGGACTGGTGTGGCGCTTCAACCTGCGCCGCGGCGTGAAGTTCCACGACGGCACGCCGTTCACCGCCGACGACGTGGTGTTCTCTTTCGAACGCGCCAGCCATCCGAACTCTCAGATTCGCCAGTACGCGCTGCCGGTCGGCAAGCCGAGAAAGATCGACGACTACACGGTCGAGTTCACGCAGGACAAGCCCAATCCGATCACGCTCGAGCACGCGGCCGCCGTGTTCATCATGAGCAAGGCCTGGGCCGAGAAGCACAAGGTCGAGCGCCCGCTCGATTTCAAGAACAAGGAAGAGACGCACGCGTCGCGCCACGCGATGGGCACCGGGCCGTTCAGGTTGATTTCGCGCGAACCGGGGGTGCGCACGGTGCTGCGCCGCAACCACGACTGGTGGGGCAGGTTCGAGGGCAACGTCGAGGAGATCGTGTACACGCCGATTTCCTCGGACGCGACGCGCGTGGCGGCGCTGCTGTCCGGTCAAGTCGATTTCATCCTCGACCCGCCGCCGCAGGACCTGGCGCGGCTGCGCGCCACCTCCGGCATCAAGGTCGTCGACGGCATGGAAAACCGCATCATCTTCTTCGGCTTCGACCAGAGCCGCGATGAGCTGCTGTACTCGAATGTCAAGGGCAGGAACCCGTTCAAGGACAAGCGCGTGCGCCAGGCGGTCTATCAGGCCATCGACATCGAAGCGCTGCGCACGCGCACGATGCGGGGTGCGGCCATCCCGACCGGCGGCATCACGCCGTCCATCCTCGGCTCCACGCCGGAGGCCGAAAAGCGCCTGCCGTACGACCCGCAGCGCGCCGAGCAACTGCTCGCCGAGGCGGGATACCCGGACGGCTTCGAGGTGGGGCTCGACTGCCCGAACAACCGTTACATCAACGATGAAGAAATCTGCCTGGCAGTGGCGGCGATGCTGGCGCGCGTCGGCATCAAGGTGAAGGTGACGGCGATGCCGCGCGCGACGTACTTCCCGAAGCTAGAGAAGTTCGACACCAGTTTCTACATGCTCGGCTGGGGCGGCGCGGTGACCGATGCGCAGACGACGCTGTCGCCGGTGCTGCGCTCGTTCGACAAGGCTACCGGCAACGGCTCTTTCAACTACGGCCGCTACGTAAACCCGAGACTGGACGCGCTGATCGATGCGGCGGCGGTCGAGCTCGACCCGGAAAAGCGCAAGCGGCTGATCGCGCAGGCGCTCGCCGAACACAATGAACAGGTGCACCACGTGCCGCTGCACCGGCAGGTGATTCCCTGGGCGATGCGCAGCAACGTGCACGTCGTGCACCGGGCCGACAATTGGTTGATGGGTGAGTGGGTTCGCATCGACTGAACCGGCGCTGCGCCGCCGCGGCGGCGCTCGCGAATGCTTACGCCAAGCTGACGTACGGTGGGCGCTGCGTCGCAGCGCTCGCGGCTACCGCGGTCCATCTCGAAGCAGCGTGCAGGTAGAATCGCGCCGCCTTTCTCGGGAGCGGCGCGCCGTTGCCACCTCCGCCTCCCGCAACGACGATAACGATCTGGCTGAGGGACGCAATGCGGCTGATACTTCTGGGCCCACCGGGCGCCGGTAAGGGTACGCAGGCAGCGTTCGTCACTCAGCGCTACGGCATCCCGCAGATTTCCACCGGCGACATGCTGCGCGCGGCGGTCAAAGCCGGTACACCGCTCGGACTGGCGGCGAAGAAGGTGATGGACGCCGGCCAGCTCGTGTCCGACGACA
Source organism: Pseudomonadota bacterium (assembly GCA_021823635.1). Taxonomy (GTDB): domain Bacteria; phylum Pseudomonadota; class Gammaproteobacteria; order Burkholderiales; family Burkholderiaceae_F; genus JAKANT01. The sequence goes on along the minus strand of JAKANT010000332.1, from coordinate 679 downwards.
TCATCATCGGATTGGTTTTGCAACGGCTGCGTGAACCCGACTGCGCGGCCGGTTATCTGTTCGACGGCTTCCCGCGCACGATCGGGCAGGCGGAAGCCTTGAAGAAGGCCGGCGTGCGCGTCGACGTCGTGCTCGAAATCGACGTGCCCGACGCCGACATCATCGAGCGCATGAGCGGGCGGCGCGTCCATCCGGGCAGCGGCCGCACCTATCATTTGAAGTTCAATCCGCCGCAGGTGGCGGCCCGCGACGACGTCACCGGCGAGCCGCTGATCCAGCGCGACGACGATCGCGAAGACGTCGTGCGCAAGCGGCTCGAGGTGTACCACGCGCAGACGCGCGCGCTGGTCGATTACTACAGGCAGTGGGCCGCCAGCGGCGATCCCGCGGCGCCGAAGTACCGCAAGGTCTCCGGCGTCGGCAATGTCGAAGAGGTCAAAAAGCGGGTGCTCGACGCCCTGCAATAGCGTCGGTCAGCCGCCCCCGTTCCACACCGTCGTTTCGTCATAAGGAGAACCTATGTCTTCCGGATTGATGCTGGCGCTTGCCTGCGGCCTCGCGGCCGTGGTCTTCGGCGCGTGGTCGATCTCCTGGATCCTGCGCCAACCCGCGGGCAATGCGCGGATGCAGGAAATCGCCGCCGCGGTGCAGACGGGCGCGCAGGCGTACCTGAACCGGC